>LUYR01000287.1 GCA_001603335.1 Rhodospirillales bacterium Alpha_05
AAGCTCGACGAACGCCCCCCGGGCCGCCAGCCGATCGACACCCGCCTCGTCGCCCTCTCCCGCCTCCCCGAAGTCGTGGAGGCGGTGCGCCGCGCCGTCGCCGCCGGGCGGCAGGCGTATTGGGTCTGCCCGCTGGTGGAGGAGGCCGAGGAGGTGCCGCTGACCTCGGTGGAGGAGCGCGGCCTTGCGCTCGCGAGCGTGCTCGGCCCCGATGCCGTCGGCGTGATCCACGGCCGGATGAAGGGGCCGGAACGCGACGCGGCGATGCAGGACTTCCTTGAGCGCAAAACCAGCGTCCTGGTGGCGACGACGGTGATCGAGGTCGGCGTCGACGTGCCGAATGCCAGCATCATCATCATCGAGCACGCCGAACGTTTCGGCCTCGCACAGCTGCACCAGCTGCGCGGCCGCGTCGGGCGCGGCGCGGCGGCGTCGACCTGCCTGCTGTTGTATGGAAACTTGGGGGAGACGGCGCAGGCGCGGCTCACCACTCTGCGCGACACCGACGACGGCTTCGCCATCGCCGAGGCGGACTTGCGCCTGCGCGGCGCGGGAGAACTCCTCGGCACGCGGCAGAGCGGCATGCCCGAGTTCCGCGTCGCCGACCTCGCGCAGCACGCCGACCTTCTCGAAATCGCTCGGGTCGACGCGCGGCGGATTCTCGACGCCGACCCCGAGATCAACGGCCCCCGCGGTCAGGCGCTCAGGACTTTGCTGTATCTTTTTGCACGGGACGCGGTGGTTGCGACTCTGCGGTCGGGCTGAGTTCTTTCGGCTCGGTCACCGCCGCCGCGGCGAGCTTGACGCGGCGCACGTCCTTCGGTCGCCGGTCGGGCGGCACGACGATACCGCCGGAGATCACCATCTTGATCCCCTCCTCCACCGTCATGGTGAGCGGAATCACGTCGGCGCGCGGCACGAACAGCAGGAACCCGGAGGTCGGGTTCGGCGTCGTCGGCAGGAACACGTTGACCACTTCGTCGGCGGTGAGGCTCTGCACCTCGCCCTCGGTGACGCCGCTAATGAAGCCGAGCGCCCAAATGCCACGGCGCGGATACTCCACCAGCACGCACTGGCGAAATGCCGAGGACTGCTGCGACAGCACGCTCTCGAACAGCTGCTTCAAGGCGCTGTAGATGCCGCGGATCACCGGCATGCGGTTGAGAATGCTCTCGCCCCAGCTCAGCATCAGCCGCCCCACCAGCCCCGCCGCGAGCGCGCCGACGAGGGTGAGGAAGACCAGCAGCACGAGCACGCCGAAGCCCGGAATGTTGAAGTCGAGATAGGTGCTCGGGCTGTAACGCGGCGGCAGGATCGAGCCGACCTGACCGTCGACGAAGGTGATGAACAGCCATGCGAGGTAGAAGGTCAGACCCGCGGGCGCGGTGACCAGAATGCCAGCGAGGAAATAGCCCCGCATCCGCCCGAGCAGCGACGGCTTCTTGAGCTTCTTGCGGACGGGTTTCTTCTGCGGCGGCCGCTTGGCGCCGGACGGCGGAGCACTCATGCGTTAACATCCTAAAGGGATCGACCGGCGCAAACCCCTGAGCGCCAACCCGGTGGCGTGTTCCCCAGCGCCACCAGGGCCTATATCGGGCAGATCATACGATACGGCAAGGAAACCTGACCAGATGCGACAGCGCGCGGTGCCGGAATTTCGCAAAACCGCCTCACCCCCGGTGGCGGCGGTGAGTGCGCTGGTGATCTCGCGCCGCCGCGTGCTTCTGGTGCGGCGCGCCCATCCGCCGCTGTTGCGCGAGTGGTCGCTCCCGGGTGGACGAATCGAGCCGGGGGAAACCGCCGCCGCCGCGCTCCGCCGCGAACTTGCCGAGGAAACCGGGCTGAGGGCCCTCTGCGCGGTGGCCTTCACCCGCGTCGAGGTCGGGCGCGGGCGGCGAATATTTCGCCTCACCTGCTTCCGCGTCGTCGCGTGGTCGGGGCGCGCCCGTGCCGCCGACGACGCACTCGCGTTTCAATGGGTTCCGCTCCGCCGCGTGCGCGGCATGATCCATCGCGCCCAAACCCTGCGGGTGATCGCCGACGGCGCGCGCATCCCGCGCCACAGCAGAAGGCGTTGCATCCCGACCCGCATTGGCTAGTATGGCGCGCACCAACGGAGATGGGATCGACAATGCTGCTTTTGGGACGAGTTCTGTTCGTGGTCGGGTTCTCCGGTCTCGCGCTGCAAATCGCGGAATCCTGGTTTGGCTTCACCGGCCTGCCGATCGACAACAAGCACATGACCAACGCCATGCTGTGGTGGATGGTGTGCGGCGGCATGGCCGCCGGGGGCGTGACGCTGATGAAGCGCAACAGCCCCGACGACCAGGACTAACCCTCCACGAACCGCGCGATCCGCCGCCCCTCGCGGGCGACGTCCTCGAGGTAGGCGGCGGACGAAAGATAGGCGAACTCCTTGACCCGCGCCTCGGCCAGGGTGGAGCGCGCGCGCAACGTGGCGTCGGCGTGGCCCGGGTGGCAGAAGATCAGCGGTCGCGTCGGGCGACGGCCGAAATCGCCGAGAAACTTCCGAAACAAACGACCATAGGGCGCGTCGAGGCCGAAGTTGTACGCGCCGCGCAGGCTGTCGTTGTGCGGCAGTCCGGCGCGGCGCGTCATCGCTGCGTGACGGAGGCCGATATTGGCGAGGATCGTCGCCTTGACCGGATCGACACCGCGCCGGAAGATCGTGGCGAGCGGCTCGGTGATGGTGCGCATGCCGCACCGATACGCGTAGCGCTCGACCACCTCTTGCATCAAAAGCGCGCGAATCACCGGAAACGCGTGGACGTGCTGGTGGCCGTCGACGAACGCGGGCGGCGCACCGTAGGCGTCCTCGAAGGCGTCGAACTGCGCCTTGATCTCGGCGGCGATCTCGTCGCGCGGCAAGGCGCGGAGCTTCGCGGCGCGCAGCACCGTCGCCAGACCGGGCATCAAGCCGTCCTTGGCGAAGCGCGGCATCGGCGTCAGCGGCTCGTGATCGGTGAGGGTCAGATGCAGGCCGATGTCGGCGCCGGAGCGGTCGGCCAGGGCGCGCAATTCGGGCGCGCGCTGCCGCCATTCGGGAAATCCGGTCATCGCCGTGGTGGCGCGCAACCGGCCTTCGTCGATCAACGTTTCGATCGCGTCGCACACGCCGTGGGAAATTCCGTAGTCGTCGGCACAGACGATCATCGCGCCCGATGTCTCCGCTTTCCCTGCCGGGGGATTTTCGATTACCATGCGCCACCTTCAGCCGGAGTTTCCTCAAGATGCGCACTGCGCAGCCCTTGGCTTCGAATTCGCAGGATCAGCGTCGGCGCACGAGCGACCGCACCCTCGACCTGCTGTCCGTCGTGATCCCGTGTTATAACGAATCCGACGGGTTAGACACACTTTATGCAGCCCTGACGCCGGTGCTCGAGAGCATCGCGCCGCGACACGAGATCATCCTTGTCGACGACGGCAGCCGCGACGACACCTTCACTGTAGCGCGAAGGCTGGCCGCTGCCGACTCCCGCGTCAAGGCCGTCCGCTTCGCCCGCAACTTCGGCAAGGAGGCGGGGATGGCCGCCGGCCTGCGCGAGGCACGAGGCGACGCGGTGTTGCTGATGGACGCCGACCTCCAGCATCCACCAGCGGTGATTCCCGACATGGTCGCGCGCTGGCGCGACGGCATCGACATGGTGATCGCGGTGCGCCGCGACCGGGGCACCGATTCGTGGCCGCGGCGGATGATCAGCCTCGCCTACTACCGGATTTTCCAGGCGATGTCGGAAGTGCGGATTCCGCGCGGCGCGGGCGATTTCCGTCTGTTCGACCGGGTGGTGGTGGATGCGATCGTCGCCCTGCCCGAGCGCAACCGCTTCATGAAGGGCATCACCAGCTGGGTCGGCTTCCGCCAGGAGTGCCTGCCCTTCGACGTCGGCGTGCGCGCCACCGGGCGCTCGGCCTGGGGGCTGCTGGGCCTGGTGCGCTACGCGTGGGACGGCCTCACCTCGTTCTCGACCCTGCCGCTTCGGATCTGGTCGGTGCTCGGCATCATCATCGCCGGGTTCGCCGCGCTCTACGGCATCTGGCTGGTGGTGCGGACGACGGTGTTCGGCATCGACGTTCCCGGCTACGCGTCGCTGATGGTCTCGACCCTGTTCCTCGGCGGCGTGCAGTTGATCTCGCTCGGGGTGCTCGGCGAATACGTCGGCCGAATCTTCCTTGAAGTGAAGAAGCGGCCGATCTACCTGATCGCCGACCGGGTCGGCCTCGACGAGACCGACCCCAACGCCGACGGGAGCGACTGAGGGTGGTGTTTTCCCGTATTCTCGCGTTCGTGCGGGCCAAGCCGGGCCGCAGCGCCAGCATCGCGGTGTTCGCGATTCTTACGATCATCGCGCTGGTGACCTACCGCAGCTACGGCATCTCGAACGACGAGGAGGTCCAGCAGACCTACGGCGAACTGCTGCTGCGCTTCTACGCCAGCGGCTTCACCGACGACAACGCCTTCCACTACCGCAACCTCTATCTCTACGGCGGCCTTTTCGACCTCGTCGCGGCCGGGATCGGCCAGCACCTCGCGATGCCGACCTACGAATGGCGACACCTGCTCTCGGCGATCGTCGGGTTGATCGGCATGTGGGGCACCTGGCGCCTCACCCGCCTGCTCTCCTCCGACGCCTGGGGCTGCTTCGCGGTGGTCCTGCTCGCCGCCACCGGCTCCTGGTGGGGGCCGCTGTTCAACGAAACCAAGGACATCTCGTTTGCCGCCGCGATGATCTGGGTGACCTACTATTCCGCCCGGATCGCGCCCCAACTGCCGAACCCGCGCTTGCGCCACGTCATCGGCCTCGGCGCAGCGCTCGGCTGCGCGCTCGGGCTGCGCATCGTCGCGGTCTACGCCGGGCTCGAACTCGCGGTGCTGGTGATCGTCGCGGCCATAGCGCTCAACGACGGCCCGGTCGCAATCCTCAAGCGCCTCGGCCTCAGCGTCCTGCGCCTGCTGCCCGCGGGCGGCGTCGCGCTCGCGATCATGGCAGTGGCGTGGCCCTGGTCGGTGTTCGCGCCGCTCAACGTACTGGTCGCGATCGACACCTTCTCGCGCTTCCCGATCAACATGTTCACCCGCCTCGATGGCGTGGCGATGAAGGCGGCGAACGTGCCGCGCTGGTACCTGCCCATCTATCTGCTGGTGCGCCTGCCCGAACTCAGTCTGGTCGGCATCGTGATCGGCGCGGTGGCGGGCGCGATCCGTTCGATGCGGCGCAGCGTCGAGGGCCTGCACGCGCTGCGCCTGCTGCCGGTGATTCTCGCCGTGGCGGTGCCGCTCGGCCACGCGATCCTGACCAAGCCGGTGCTCTACAACGGCATCCGCCACTACATGTTTTTGCTGCCGCCGATCACCGTGCTCGCCACCGTGGGCCTGCGCGCAGCGTATCTGTTGATCTCGGACCGTGCGGGCAAGCGCGCCGGGCAGGCCTTCGCCGGGGTTTGCGGCGCGGCGTGGCTCTATCACGCGATCGTGCTGGTGATCCTCCACCCCTACGAAACCGTCGCCTACAACGCTTTCGCCGGGGGGGTTTCGGGCGCGGTGGGGAAATATGAGTTCGACTACCACGGCAACTCGATCCGCGAGGCGGCGATCCGCCTCAGCCAGGTCGTCGCGGAGGAGGAAGAGAACGGCCATCGCGATCCGCGCTTCGGACCGCCCTATCGCGTCGCGGTGTGCGCCGAGTTGATCCAGGCGGACGAATACCTGTCGTCGACCTTCCGCGTCACCACCAACTGGCTGAATGCCGACTTCTTCATCGCGCCGATCCAGGACGGTTGCGAGAACGTGCTGGTGGGGAATCCGATCATCACCATCGAGCGCATGGGTGCCACCATCGGCGTGGTCAAGGACCGCCGCTACCTCACCCGCGGCGCGGCGCAGACGCCATGACCCGTCTCGAACACGGCAAGCGCTTCCTCACCTTCGCCGCGGTCGGCCTGGTGGGCACCGCAGCGCATTACGCGACCCTCACCGCTCTGGTGGAGTTCGCGGGGCTCGACCCAGTGAAGGGCTCGGTGGTGGGGTTCATCGTCGGCGCGGTGGTCAACTACATCCTCAACTACCGCCTCACCTTCCACAGCGACAAGCGCCACCGCGAGGCGCTCACCAAGTTCTTCGCCGTCGCGGGTAGCGGTTTCGTCCTCAACGCGCTGCTGATGACGGTGCTCGTCCACAGCCTCGGCGCGCAGTACATGCTGGCGCAGATCGGCGTCACCGGATTCCTGGTGTTCTGGCACTACGCCCTCAACGCGATCTGGACCTTCCGCTGAAGCTATTGCGCCGCGGTATCGCGCAGCACGCGGGTGCGACTGCCCTGAAGCACCATCACCCGGTCGCCGGGAACGAGGTTTTCGTCATTAGCCTCGACCACCGAAATCGTCTGGCCGTTGTCGAGCTGGACGATGAACTCCGTGCCCGTGCTCTTGGTCAGGGCTTCCTCCGCCGCGCCGCCACCGAGGCCACCGACCACCGCGCCGCCGACCGCACCGAGCAGCTGCGAGCGCCAGCCGCCGCCGATGAACGATCCGGCCACTCCGCCACCGACCGCGCCCGCGGTCGAGCCGACGCCGCTCTTGGTCCCTTCGACCTCGACCTCGCGCGCGGAAACGATCCGGCCCTTCTGCACCTGCGACGCCTGCAACGCCTGATTCCGCGA
>LUYR01000288.1 GCA_001603335.1 Rhodospirillales bacterium Alpha_05
GAGCCGATCCTGCTCGGCGGCGCGCCGCGCGCCGTCGCCATCCTCAACGGCACGCTGGCGGCCGCCATCGGCCTCGGTCTCCAGCAGTGGATCGCCGGGCTCGGCCTGTTCGTCGCCGGGCATACGCTCAGCGTTTTTGCGGCCCGGCGCGATCCGGACTTCCTGTCCGTGCTTGCCCGCCACCTCCGACAGAAGGGGGGGTGGCGATGCTGAGCTTGGCTGAATACCGCAACCGGGCCGACCGGCTTGCCGATCTGCTGCCCTGGGCGGCGCTAGTCGCGCCCGGCATCGTCCTCAACAAGGACGGCAGTTTCCAGCGCAGCTTCCGCTTTCGCGGCCCCGATCTCGAAAGCGCGACGGACGCCGAACTGGTCGGGCTCGGCGCACGGGCCAACAATGCGCTGAAGCGCCTTGGCTCCGGCTGGGCGCTGTTCTTCGAGGCGGAGCGGCTTGAGGCGCAGGATTATCCGCGGTCCAACTTCCCGGACGCGGCCTCATGGCTCGTCGATGAGGAACGCCGCGCGGCCTTTGAAGGTGAGCCGGATCAGTCATCGCCCCGGTGGAGCGATGACCCGGCGAACGGGCAGGGCCGGCATTTCGAAAGCCGCTATCACCTCACACTTCTCTACATGCCGCCGCCCGACGCGCAGGCGCGCACCGAGAATGCGCTGCTGGATTCCGACCGAAAGGGGGAAGGGGACGGCGGCGGCCGCAACTGGCGGCAGGAACTGGCCCGGTTCCGGGACGAGACCGAGCGGGTGCTGGATTTGCTCAGCGGCTTCCTGCCGGAGATCCGCGCGCTCGACGATGCCGAGACGCTGACCTTTCTGCACGGGGTCATTTCGACAAAGCGCCATCCCGTCGCCGTGCCCGAAACGCCGATGTATCTTGATGGCGTGCTGGTCGATACGCCCTTGACCGGCGGCCTGGAGCCGATGCTCGGCGACCGGCACTTGCGGACGCTGACGATCCTCGGCTTTCCGAACGCGACCCGCCCCGGCATCCTCGACGCACTGAACCATCAGGACTTTGCCTATCGCTGGGGCACGCGCTTCATCCCGCTCGATAAGATGGCGGCGACGAAGGTGCTCACCCGCCTGCGCCGGCAGTGGTTCGCCAAGCGCAAGTCGATCACAGCGATCCTGCGCGAGGTGCTGACCAACGAGCCTGCTGTACTGGTCGATAGCGACGCCGACAACAAGGCGCTCGATGCAGACGCCGCTTTGCAGGCGCTCGGCAGTGATCGTGTCGGTTTCGGTTATCTGACGACGACCATCACCGTCTGGGACGAGGACCGGGATACCGCGGAGGAAAAGGTCCGCGCCGTCGAGCGCATCGTCAACGGCCTCGGCTTCACCTGCATTCGGGAAACGGTGAATGCCGTCGAAGCCTGGCTCGGTTCACTGCCGGGCCATGTCTACGCCAATGTCCGGCAGCCGCTCGTCCACACCCTGAACCTCGCCCATCTCATGCCGCTCTCGGCGGTGTGGGCCGGACCGGCGCGCAACGCCCATCTCGCCAAAGTCACTCAGACAGAATGTCCGCCGCTACTCCATGCGGAAACCAGCGGCTCCACACCGTTCCGCCTCTCCACCCATGTGGGCGATGTCGGCCACATGCTGATCGTCGGCCCGACCGGCGCAGGCAAGTCGGTGCTCTTGTCGCTGATCGCACTGCAATTCCGGCGCTATGCCGGCTCTCAGGTCACCATCTTCGACAAGGGCAATTCGGCGCGCGCAGCCGTGCTGGCCATGGGTGGGGAGCATCATGCGCTGGGTGCGGCCCCTGATGACATCACGAACGCGCTCGCCTTCCAGCCGCTCCGCGACATCGACGATCCGGCGACGCGAAGCTGGGCGGCTGAATGGATCGGCGCGCTGCTCGCTCATGAGCATGTCACCGTTACCCCGGAAGTGAAGGAGGCCGTCTGGTCGGCGCTGTGCAACCTCGCCACCGCGCCGGCCGAGGAGCGCACGCTCACCGGCCTGTCCGTCCTCGTCCAGGCGAACGCCCTCAAGGCCGCGCTCCAGCCCTATACGCTCGATGGCCCCTTCGGCCGGCTGCTCGACGCTGCCGAGGACCGGTTGGCGCTGTCCGACGTTCAATGCTTCGAGACCGAGGAACTGATGCATGAGGCCGGCGTCGTCCTGCCGGTGCTGACCTACCTCTTCCACCGTCTGGAGGAGAGGTTCGACGGGCGGCCGACGCTGCTCATTCTCGACGAGGCCTGGGTCTATCTCGACAATCCGCTCTTCGCCGCCCGCATCCGCGAATGGCTGAAGGTCCTGCGCAAGAAGAACGTGTCGGTGATCTTCGCGACGCAGTCGCTGGCGGACGTGGCCGACAGCTCCATCGCGCCCGCCATCATCGAGAGCTGCCCGCAGCGCATTTTTCTTCCCAACGACCGGGCCATCGAACCCCAGGCGCGCACGGCCTATGAGCGCTTCGGCCTCAACGATCGGCAGATCGAACTGATCGCGCAGGCAACGCCAAAACGGCACTACTACCTGCAATCGCGCCGCGGCAACCGGCTGTTCGAGCTGGGCCTCGGCCCCGTGGCACTGGCGCTCTGCGGCGCCTCCGATCCGTCCTCCCAGACCCTCATCGACACAATCCTGGCCGAGCACGGCAGGGAGGCCTTCGCCGTCGAGTTTCTGAGAGCCCGCGGCCTCGATTGGGCCGCCGACATCCTCGGCCCGTTCTCTCCCCAAATACAGGAGCCAACACCATGAAACGCACGTCTCTCGCGGCGCTCCTCGCCGCATCTCTTGCCGTCGCTACGCCACAGGTGGGCCATGCCGCCTGGCCGGTCTTCGATGCCACCAACTACGGTCAGAATGTCCTGCAGGCGGCGCGTGCGCTGGAGCAGATCAACAATCAGATCCAGCAGCTCCAGAACCAGGCGGTCATGTTGCAGAACATGGCAAAGAACCTTCAGCGGCTGGATTTCTCCTCGCTCGGACAACTCCAGGGGGCGCTGAACCGTATCGACGGGCTGATGATGCAGGTCGACGGCCTCAGCTTCGACCTGACGCAGCTCGAAGGCCAGTGGCGGCAGCAATATCCAAGCTCGTACGATGCCACGGTCAGCACCAGCGATATCGCCACTGCCGCGCGCGAGCGCTGGCAGAGTGCCATGAACGCTTTCCGCCAAACCATGCGGGTGCAATCGCAGATCGTCGAGAACGTGCGCGTCGACGAAGGGCTACTCACCGATCTCGTCAATCGGAGCCATGGCGCCGTCGGGGCGCTGCAGGCGCAGCAGGCCGCGAATCAGCTCATTGCGCTTTCGGCCAAGCAGCAGATGCAGATCCAGACGCTGATGGCCGCCCATTACCGCGCCGAGGCAGAAGACGCCGCGCGCAAGGCGCAGGCGGAGGAAGCGGCGCGCGAGACCACGCGCAGGTTCCTCGGTTCCGGCTCCGCCTATTCCGGGAACTGACCGGCAGGGAGGCGACGCGCGATGAATGATCTCGGCATCATCGACCGGTTCATGGAGACCTTCAGCCGCTACATCGACAGCGGCTTCGGACTCTTGTCGGGTGACGTCGCCTTCCTCACCACCATCCTGATCGGCATCGACATTACGCTGGCGGGCCTGTTCTGGGCTCTGGGCGGCGAGGACAACATCATCGGGCGCCTGATCCGGAAGGTGCTCTATGTCGGCGTCTTCGCGCTGATCCTCAACAACTTCCAGAACCTTGCCGAGATCATCTACAGGTCCTTCTCCGGTCTCGGCATCCAGGCCGCGCCCGGCACGCTCGCCGCCGACGATCTGCTCAAACCTGGCAAGATCGCCGCCACCGGTTATGAGGCGGCGTATCCGCTCATCGATCAGGTCGGCAATCTCGTCGGCTTTCCGGAAATCTTCGGCAACGCACTCACCGTCTTCGTCCTGCTGCTGGCCTGGTTCCTGGTCCTCATCGCCTTCTTCATTCTGGCGATCCAGCTCTTCATCACCGTGCTCGAGTTCAAACTGACGACGCTCGCCGGCTTCGTCCTGGTGCCCTTCGCGCTCTGGAACAAGACGTCGTTCCTCGCCGAACGGGTTCTCGGCAACGTGATTTCCTCCGGCATCAAGGTGATGGTGCTCGCCGTCATCGTCGGCATCGGCTCGACGCTGTTCGCTTCCTTCACCAACGGCCTTCAGGGTCAGGAACCGGACCTTGCCGCCGCCATGTCGCAGGTGCTGGGCGCTCTGGCGCTGCTCGGTCTCGGCATCTTCGGCCCCGGCATCGCTTCGGGTCTTGTATCCGGAGCACCGCAGCTCGGCGCCGGCGCCGCCCTCGGCGCAACTGGTGCTGCGGTGGGCGCGACCATGCTCGCCGGTGGCGCGGCGCTTGCCGGGGCGCGCATGGCCGCTGGCGGCGGTCTAGCCG
>LUYR01000289.1 GCA_001603335.1 Rhodospirillales bacterium Alpha_05
CGGCGCGCCCATGGCGCAGGCCGACCCAGACCAGGGCTTCGGTGTGGAGCTGGCGGGCGCGGGGGGAAGACACTTCCCGACCGTTGATGATCACCACGTCGAGTTCGCCGACGCGGCATCGTCGTTCAAGGGCGACGCTCGCGCCGAGGCGGACTTCGACCTCGACGTGGGGGTGGGTGGCGGCGAAGCGCTTGAGAATCTGCGGCAGGATGATGATGCCGGAATCCTCCGGCGCGCCGAGGCGGACCAGACCCTCGAGCGGCGGGGTCTGGAATTGGGCGAGGGCCTCGTCGTTCAGCGACAGCAGGCGGCGGGCGTAGGCCAAAAGGACTTCGCCGTCCGGCGTCAGCGCGACGCTGCGGGAATCCCGCGCGAACACGGTGCGGCCGATCAGCTCCTCGAGCTTCTTCACCTGCAAACTCACCGCCGACGGCGTGCGCCCCACCTGCTCGGCGGCGCGGGAAAAATTCCCAGCCTCGCAGATCGCGACGAAGGTGCGGGCGAGATCCATGTCGAGATGCGGCATCGGATACCTCGCTGTGAGTGATGCTTATAGCTCAATCAAGAACTACTCGCTTCTCTCATAGATAGACCACTGCCACCCTGGAATCAAACCCAAGGAGGCAAACATGCTCGCATGGATCACCACCGCGCTCCGACGCCGCCGCCGCCGCCGAGCCCTCGCATACCTCGAAACCCTGCCGCCGTGGCTGCGGGAGGATATCGGGATCGAGGTTGCCGAGATTCGGAAGTTAAGACGCGGGCTCTGCCCGCACCCGCCAAGGGCCGAAAGGCCCTTGGATCCCGCAACTTTTTGTTTGCGCGCAGCGCGATAAAACCGTCACGCCGCGTGATGACTCTATCGCGCTTCGCGCAAAAACCAGTAACGGGGTTCTAGGGGCCCCCGGCCCCTAGCGGGCCGGGGCAGAGCCCGGACCTTACGACTTCAGCCAGAGCGCATCCGGAATCTTCGCCACGAACGCTTCGAACGCCGCGAGTTCTTCGGCGAGCGGCGCGTGCGGGCGGGGTTCGCGGAACGGGCGATTGACCACGATCTGGGTGACGCTGACGCCCGACGCGCTGGTTTCGCTGGCGAGGAGGGCGAAGCCGGGTTCGCGGCCACCGTTGAGTTCGAGGTAGACCTCGGCGAGGAGGCGGGTATCGAGCAGCGCGCCGTGGAAGGTTCGATGGGTATTGTCGATGGAGAAGCGTTGGCAGAGCGCGTCGAGGCTGTTGCGCGCGCCGGGGTAGCGCTGCTGCGCGATCTTGAGGGTGTCGACGGCGCGGCTGTCGGGCAGGAGCGGGCGGTTGCAGCGCTTGAGTTCGGCATTGAGGAATTTCATGTCGAACGCGGCGTTGTGGATCACCAGCGGCGCGTCGCCGATGAACTCGAGGAAGTCGTCGGCGATTTCGGCGAACACCGGCTTGTCGGCGAGGAACTCGGAGGACAGGCCGTGGATCTTCTGGGCTTCCTCGGGCATCGACCGCATCGGGTTGATGTAGGCGTGGTAGTAGCGGTCGGTCGGTTGATGGTTGATCAGCTCGACGCAAGCGACTTCGACGATGCGGTCGCCGGTTTCCGGATCGAGGCCGGTGGTTTCGGTATCGAGAGCGACTTCACGCATCGGAATTCTCCGGCTTTCGCAATTTGAGGCGGGCGAGGCCGCGCACTACGTGGTTCCAGGCGAAGCGCCTGCCGAGGCCGGTGGGAATCACCACGTCGGCGCGCTTGCGCTTGGCGGCGTCGGGGATCTGGCGGGCGCGGATCGCGTCGAGCCGGTCGCGGGTCATCCCCGGGCGGCGCAGCACGCGCTGAGATTGGATCGCGCGCGGCGCGGATGCAACCCATACCGCGTCGCAGCGGCCTTCGCCCTTGGTTTCGAAGAGCAACGGGATGTCGATCGCGACCACCGGCTTGCGCGCGCGGCGGGCGCGCTGCAGGAAACGCCGTTCCGCGTCGCGCACCAGCGGGTGGAGGATGGCTTCGAGATCCTTAAGCGCCGCGGTGTCGCCGAACA
>LUYR01000290.1 GCA_001603335.1 Rhodospirillales bacterium Alpha_05
CCTGGGCTTTTGTTTTACGGCGCGTCGGTCGCTGCGAACTGGAGCGCGTGGAGGCGGGCGTAGAGGCCGGCGGTGTCGAGCAGGGCGGCGTGGGCTCCGGATTCGATCACCTTGCCTTTGTCGAAGACGTGGATCACGTCGGCGTCGCGGATCGTCGAGAGGCGGTGCGCGATGACGAGGGTGGTACGGCCTTTCATCAGGTGCGCGAGGGCTTGCTGGATCAGGCGTTCGGATTCGGTGTCGAGGGCGCTGGTGGCCTCGTCGAGGAGGAGGATCGGCGCGTCTTTCAGGATCGCGCGGGCGATGGCGATGCGCTGGCGCTGGCCGCCCGAGAGGCGCATGCCGTGTTCGCCGACTTGGGTGTCGTAGCCCGCGGGCAGCGCCTCGATGAAGTCGGCGGCGGCGGCAGCCTTGGCGGCGGCCTTGATTTCGTCGTCGGTGGCGTCGAGGCGGCCGCAGCGGATGTTGGCGGCGATGGTGTCGTCGAAGAGGACGACCTCCTGGCTGACGATGGCGATGGCGTCGCGCAGCGAAGCGAAGCTCGCGTCGCGGACGTCGACGCCGTTGACCGAGACGGTTCCGGCGTTGGGGTCGTAGAAGCGCGGGATCAGGCTGAAGACGGTGCTCTTGCCCGCGCCGGAGGGGCCGACGAGGGCGGTGATGCCGCCCGCCGGAGCCTCGAAGGAGACGCCGTTGAGGGCGAAGTCCTCGCCGTTGTAGGAAAAGTGGACGTCCTCGAAGCGCACCGCGCCCGAGGTGCGCGGCACCGCCACCGGGTTTTCGGCTTCGGACAGGGCGGGTTTGCGGTCGATCAGGGCGAAGACGCGGGCGGCGGCGGCAAGCCCGGTCTGGATCGAGACGTTCATCTTCGAGAGCGAGCGCATCGGCTGGTAGGCCATCAGGATCGCCGCGATGAAGGAGAAGAACGCGCCCGGGGTGGTGACGCCCGCGATCACCCGTTCGCCGCCGTAGACGATTACCGCGGTGACCGCGATGCCGCCGAAGGTGTCGATGATCGGCTGGGCGGCGGCCTCGATCCGGGTCGCGCCGATGGCGAGGTTCTTGAGCGAGGCGACGAGGCCCTGCACCCGCGCCTGCTCGAAGCCTTCGAGCCCGAAGGCCTTGATCACCCGGATGCCCTGGAAGGTTTGGCTGAGGCTGGTGTTGAGCCCGCCCATCTCCTCCTGGGTGCGGCGCGCGACGCGGCGCATCCGCTTCGCCAGACGCTGGATCGGCACCACCGAGAGCGGCGCCACCACCATGCTGACGCAGGCGAGCAGCCAGTCCTGGTAGAAGGTGACGCAGACGAGGAAGATCACCGACAGGCTGTCGCGGCCGATGCCGATGAACGCGCTCGATACCGCGATCCGCATCGCGTTGATGTCGTAGGTGAAGTGGGAGACCAGCGAGCCCGAGGCGCGGTCCTGGAACATCGCGACTTCCTGGTTCACCACGCTTTTGAACAGGCGGCTCTGGGTGTCGGCGATGATGTTCTGGCCGACGTGGGAGAGCAGCACGTCCTGCATGTAGCTCGCCAGGCTCTTGACCGCGAACACGCCGAACACTGCGCCTCCGATCAGCCACAGCATCGTGCGATCCCGTTCGACGAAGACCTTGTTGACCACCGGGTCGAGGAGCCACGCGGTGGCCGCCGTGGTGCCCGCGACCAGCGCCATGCAGAGGATCGCGCCGAGCATGCGCCAGCGATACGGCCACGCGGCCTCGCGGAACAGGCGGCGCATCAGCGACGTCGATCGGGCGTCGGAGAGCGGGATCTTGGTTTCGGCTGGGTTCGTATCGGGCATCTAACGGGTTCCGGTTCTGCGTGATGTTTGATACACCATCCCCCGGAGCCATGGCTAGTGCGGAGGTCCCGCACTATCTAGGGCCCGGACCGGCCTGGAAAAGGAAGACGACTTTGGATCTGCCCACCATCGCGCTCCCCGCGCCCGAGCTCACGCCGCCCGAGCGCCGTCGCGCGTTTCTCGACATGTGGCTGGTGGACCATGGGTTTATCCGCGACGTCTACTGGAACCTGCACCGCGTCACCGACGGCGTCTGGCGCGCCGCGCAGCCCGCGCCGCATCACTTGCGCCGCGCCCGCGATCTCGGCGTGCGCACCATCCTCAACTTGCGCGGACGCCGCGATACCTGCGGCGCGTACCAGCTCGAGCGCGAGGCTTGCCACCGTCTGGGCCTGACCCTCGTTGATTTTCCGATCCGTTCGCGCAGCCCGCTCGACCGCGGCACCCTACTCGCCGCGGCGGAGCTGATCGCGAGCATCGAGACGCCGATGCTGTTGCATTGCAAGTCGGGCGCGGACCGTGCCGGTTTCATGTCGACGCTGTATCTCTTCCTCCACGAGGGCGTGGCGTTGAAAGAGGCGATGGGGGTGCACCTGTCGCTGCGCTACGGTCACATCCGCCAGGCCAAGACCGGCGTAATCGACTTCTTCTTCGAGGAATTCCTGCGCCAGACCGACGGCAGCCAGGAGGCGTTCGTGCCCTGGGTGCGCGACGTCTACGACCGCGACGCCCTCGATGCCAAGTTCAAGGAGAACTGGCTGGCGGGTCTCGTGGTCAACAAGATCCTTCGCCGCGAATAAAAGTCTGTCCGATACTTCTACTTTGGCGGACGCCTGACGCGGCTTTCTGCGCTTCCGGTGCTCACGGACCGACGTCCGCTGCGCTCCGGTTCTCGAAAAGCCGCGCCATTCGTCTCGCCAAAGCGAAGTCTCGAACAGACTTGGGTTGTCTTATTCGTTGGAGAAGATGGCGATCTGCATCGCCATTTCGCCGTCGGTGAGCGGGAACCGCTTGCCGACGCCGTGAAGGATCGCATCCGGGTTGATCCGCCCGAGGCGGATCTGCACCTGGATCGTCGCTTCCATCGAGAGTCCGGCGCGCCAGCCGAGGGCGGTCACCGCCTTGGCGCTCGCCGAGGAGAGAATCCGCGCCACCACCGCCGCCGGGAGGTCGGCGCGCACGCCGATCGCCGCGCGGGCGAAGGCGAGATGGTTGGCGGCGATCGCGTTCTTGATCGCCTCTTCCGAAAGCTGGCCGCATTCCTTCATCAGCCGCGCTTTTTCGTATTCCGCCTCGATCTCCAGCGCCTCGCGGTTCTCCGAGGGGATCGCGGGCTTGGTCGCCTTCAGCCGGTCGTGGACGACGCGGCGCACCGCGCTCACGGTGTCGGGCGAGAGGTCGCGGCGCTGCGCCAGCACCTGGAGGAGGTTGTCGGCGATGAAGGTGGCGAGGCGGCG
>LUYR01000291.1 GCA_001603335.1 Rhodospirillales bacterium Alpha_05
GAGGCGGGTCGCGTCGGCGGCCTCGTTGAAGGAGTCCCGCATCAGATGGTCGGGATCGACGGCGTCCTCGACGATCTTGCCGAAATTCTTGCTGCGCGCCGCCTCGGCGGCCTTGCGCAGGTCTTCGAGCTCGGCGTCGCGGATCATTTCGTCGACATGCAGGCGGAACGACGTGGTCAGGCTGCGCACCCGTCCCATCACCCGGCCGAAGGTCCGCAACGCGGCGGGCAAATCCTTCGGCCCGATCACGAATACCGCGACCACGACGATCACGGCCAATTCCCACCCGCCGATATCAAACATCGTGCGCTGTCGTTCCTTCGGGGTTCAGCAGTCCGGAATTACGGCTTGTCGAGATGATCGTCTTTGTCGATCCGCTTCGGCGGCTGTTCGTCGTCTTCCTTCATGCCCTTCTTGAAGGCATTGATACCCTTGGCGACGTCGCCCATCAGACGCGGAATCTTGCCCGCGCCGAACAGCAGCAGGATCACCACGATAATCAGAAGAATCTGTAGCGGCCCAAGGCTCATCGATGGTCTCTCTTTGCAGCGGGAATGGCGGAGCCGATCGCGAAAGCCGCGCCCATCGGGCGCGTGGCTCCGGCGCGGATGATGACAGATATCCCCCTTGCATGCAATCGGGCCCCGTCATATTTACTGGACCACGCAGTCCATTTTAACTAACCTCCGGCTCGCCCCCGGCCAGGCCGCCATTGCGCCGCCGCTCATTCAGGAACACCCGATGCGCAAGCCCATCATCTTCGGCGCCCTCGCAATCGCCCTCGTCGCCGCTTCCGTCTACGGCTGGCAGTGGTATGCCCACGGTCGCTTCGTCGAAACCACCGACAACGCCACCATCGACGGCGACATCGTCACCATCGCCACCAAGGTTTCCGGACGCGTCGCCGCTATCGCGGTGGCAGACAACCAGCCGGTCCACGCGGGCGACGTATTGATCCGAATCGACGACGCCGACTATCGCGCCGCCTTCGTCCAGCAGGAGGCCGCCCTTGCCGCCGCCATGGCCTCGGTCAAGGTCGCCGGCGACACCATGGCGCTGACCCGCAACGCGATCGCCGAAGCCAAGGCCGACCTCAACTCCGCCCGCGCCGAGCAGACCCGCGCCACCGCCGACCTCTCCCGCTACAAAAAACTCTCCGACGCCAAATACGCCTCGGAGCAGAAGATGCAGACCGCGCAGGCCGACGCCGCCAAGGCCAACGCCGAGGTCGAGCGCAAGGCCGCCGCACTCGCCACCGAGGAAAGCCGCCTCTCCCTCCAGGCATCGCAGCTCACCCAGGCGCAGGCACAGGCCGAGGCGCAGGCCGCCCAGCTCGATGCCGCGCGCATCCGCCTCGACGACACGGTGATCCGCGCGCCGGTGGACGGCGTCGTCGGCAACAAGGGCGTGCGCCTCGGCCAGTATCTCCAGGCCGGGCAGCAGGCGATGAGCGTGGTGCCGGTCGCGGAGGTCTATATCACCGCCAACTTCAAGGAAACCCAGGTGTCGCGGATGCGCCCCGGCCAGCCGGTGGAAATCGAGGTCGACGCCTACAAGTCGCGCACCTTCCACGGCGTCGTCGACAGCGTCTCGCCGGGCTCCGGCGCGATGTTCAGCCTCCTGCCGCCCGAGAACGCCACCGGCAACTTCACCAAGATCGTGCAGCGCATTCCGGTGAAGATCCGCCTCGACTCCGCCGCGCGACAGGCGCTTTTGATCCCCGGCATGTCGGTGATCGCGCATGTCGACACCGAGGGCGACGAAGGCCAGCTCACCCGCGCCAACGCCTTCGCCAACGCCCCCGGCGCCGCGCCGCCGCAGACCGCGAACCGGTAAGCCCCGATGTCCGAAGCCGCCGCCCCCGCGGGCAAGGAACGCATCGAGCCGCGCCTGTTGATCGGCTTCCTCGCCATGGTGGTGGGGATGTTCATGGCGATCCTCGACATCCAGATCGTCGCGGCATCGCTCTCCGAGATCCAGGCGGGCCTCGCCGCCTCCGCCGACGAAATCGTCTGGGTGCAGAACGCCTATCTGATCTCCGAAGTGATCATGATCCCGCTCTCGGGCTACGTTTCCCGCGCGCTCGGGATGCGCTGGACCTTCGTGATTTCGGCGGGCGGCTTCACCGTTGCCAGCCTCGCCTGCGCCTTCGCCCAGAACATGGGCCAGATGATCGTGCTCCGGGTGATCCAGGGCTTCATCGGCGGCGCGATGATCCCGACGGTGTTCGCCGCCGCCTACACCGTGATGCCACGCAGCCGCATGGCCTCGACGACGGTGATGATCGGACTCGTCGCCACCCTCGCCCCCACCATCGGCCCGACCCTCGGCGGCTGGCTCACCGAGAGCTTCTCGTGGCACTGGCTGTTCCTCGTCAACGTCGTCCCCGGCCTCGCGGTCACCGCGATCGTCTGGGCGTTCATCGACGTCGACAAGCCCCAGCTCGACCTGATCCGCACCGTCGACGTTCTCGGCCTGGTGCTGATGGCGGCATTCCTCGGCTGCCTCGACTTCGTCCTCGAGGACGGCTCACGCAACGACTGGTTCGCCGACGAGGCGATCCGGACCTGCGCGGTGATCGCGGTGGTCGCGGGGATCGGCTTCTTCTGGCGCACCCTCACCTCGAAGAACCCGATCGTCGACCTGCGCGCGTTCTCCGACCGCAACTTCGCCACCGGCTGCGCCTTCAGCTTCATCCTCGGCATCGCGCTCTACGGCCTGGTCTACGTCCAGCCGCAGTTCCTCGGCCGGGTGCGCGGCCTCAATTCGATGCAGATCGGCGCGGTGATGATCGTGACCGGCGCGTCCCAGTTCCTTTCCGCGCCGATCGTCGGCAGCATCTCGCGCAAGGTCGACCCGCGCATCCTGCTCTGCATGGGTTTTTCCTGCCTCGCGGCGTCGAACTTCATGCTCGCCGACCTCACCGCCGACTGGGACTTCGACGAGTTCTTCGCGCCCCAGGTGCTGCGCGGCATCGGCTATATGTTCACGATCATTCCCGCCAACGTCCTCGCTCTCGGCACCCTGCCGCCCGAACGTATGAAAAACGCCTCCGGCCTCTACAACCTGATGCGCAACCTGGGCGGCGCGTTCGGCCTCGCCGGGATCAGCACGGTGATCGACCAACGCTTCGCCCTCCACTGGGCGCGCATCGGCGAAGCGGTCGCCCCCAGCCGCCCCGAGGTGCAGAGCATGCTCTCGACCCTCACCGAGCGCTATGCCGCGATTCCCGGCATGAGTTCGAGCGCGGCAGCGGCAAAAACCCTCGGCCAGATCGTCTATCGTCAGGCAACCGTCATGACCTTCATGGATGTATTCTGGTTGATGGCGTGGGTGTCGTCGGCGGCAATCGTCGTCGTGCTGCTCGCCCGCAAGCCGCGCCAGGCGCCCGCTGCCGGAGGAGGACACTGAGATGACCGCACCCGCCGAAGCCC
>LUYR01000292.1 GCA_001603335.1 Rhodospirillales bacterium Alpha_05
CCCGGGCCCGCTGGGGTCGAGGGCCCCAGACCCCATGAGCTTTCGAAGAAAAAGGGGCCATCATACGATGGCCCCTTTTTCTTCGATAATTTCCGGGAGGTTTGGAGGGTACGCGACGCTGCAACGGGGCCAGGGGCGGAGCCCCAGCCTTGTTGTCCTCTACCTCAGCCGTTGCGGAAGGCGTAGGCGTAGCCGTTGAGGGCCGGGGCGCCGCCGAGGTGGGCGTAGAGGATTTTTGCGCCTTTGGGGAAGTAGCCTTTTTTCACCAGGTCGATCAGGCCCTGCATGGATTTGCCCTCGTAGACCGGGTCGGTGATCATGCCTTCGAGCTTGGCGGTGAGGCGGATGGCGTCCTTGGTCTCCGCCGAGGGCACGCCGTAGGCCGGGTAGGCGTAGTCTTCGACGAGGACGACGTCGTCGGCGGTGATCGGCTTGCCGAGTTCGACGAGTTCGGCGGTGCGCTGGGCGATCTCGAGCACCTGGGCCTTGGTCTGGGCCGGGGTGAACGAGGCATCGATGCCGATCACCTTGCGTTCGCGGCCGTCGGCGGCGAAGCCGACGAGCATGCCCGCGTGGGTCGAGCCGGTGACGGTGCAGACGACGATGTAGTCGAAGGCGAAGCCCTGCGCCTTTTCCTGCGCGCGGACTTCCTCGGCAAAGCCGACGTAGCCCAGGCCGCCGTATTTGTGCACCGACGCGCCCGCCGGGATCGGGTAGGGCTTGCCGCCCTTGGCTTTGACGTCTTCGAGGGCGTCGGTCCAGCTCTGCCGGATGCCGATGTCGAAGCCTTCGTCGACGAGTTGCACGTCCGCGCCCATGATCCGCGAGAGGAGGATGTTGCCGACGCGGTCGTAGACGGCGTCTTCGTGCGGTACCCAGCTTTCCTGCACCAGGCGGCACTTGAAGCCGATTTTGGCGGCGACGGCGGCGACCATGCGGGTGTGGTTGGACTGAACGCCGCCGATGGAGACCAGCGTGTCGGCGCCCGACTTGATCGCGTCGGGGACGATGTATTCGAGTTTGCGCAGCTTGTTGCCGCCGAAGGCGAGGCCGGAGTTGCAGTCTTCGCGCTTGGCGTAGATCTCGACGTCGCCGCCGAGGTGCTCAGCGAGGCGGGCGAGCTTTTCGATCGGGGTCGGGCCGAAGGTGAGGGGATAGCGGTCGAATTTCGAGAGCATGGGGCGTCCCTGGCTTGTGATGAGCTGAGGGAAAGCCTAGCATCGGTTGGCTGAAAGGTGCTTCCGAAGTACGGCTGCAAATCTGCGCCGTTAAGCATGAGGAACGCTCGGAGTGTCGTGAAACGTCAAGAAATCTGGGATGAAATGAAAGAAACCACCATAGCCGAACCGCTCGACCGGATCGACCTCAAGATTCTCCGGCTATTGCAGGCCAACGGGCGTTTGAGCAACGCCGATCTCGCCAAGGCGGTGGACATGAGCCCGGCCACCTGCCATCGCCGCACCCAGCGCCTGTTCGACGAAGGCTACGTGAAAGGCGTGCGGGCGATGGTCGCGCCGGAGAAGGTCGACCGCGCGACGCTGGTGATGGTGGGGGTGGTGCTCGACCGCTCGACGCCCGAGAGCTTCGCCGAGTTCGAAAAGGCGGTGGCGGCGCTGCCCTTCGTCCTCGACTGCCATCTGGTCGCCGGGGACTTCGACTATTTCCTCAAAATTCGGGTCTCCGACATGGCGGATTTCAACCACTTGCACGGCACGCGGCTGATCGGGCTGCCGGGCGTGCGCCAGACCCGCACGTTTTTCGTGATGAAGGAAGTCGTCGACAACGCCGCCCTGGCATTCTGAAAACGCGGGGCGGAGGGGGCTTGCGCACCGGGTGGGGATATAATAAGTAACGCTTACTATAACCCCGACTTAGAAAGCCTCCATGACCACGCATCGCGATTCCGTCGGCTTCCTCTTCAGCGACATCGCCCGCCTCTCGCGTCAGGCGTTCAATCACCGCGCCGCCTCGCTGGGCTTGTCTCTCGCGCAATGGCGGGTTCTCGCGGTGCTGTCGCGCCAGCAGGGCATGAACCAGGTGCGCCTCGCCGAGATGCTGGAAATCCAGCCGATGACCCTGGTGCGCCAGATCGACCGGCTGGAGGCCCTCGGGCTCGTCACCCGCAGCCAGGACCCGGACGACCGCCGCGCCTCGCGGCTGGTGCTGACCGAGGCGGCGCAGCCCCTGATCGCCCACATGCGCCGCATCGCCGACCAGCTTTGGAACGAGGCGCTCGCCGACTTCTCGGCCGAAGAGCGCGAGGCGCTGCACGCGGTGCTGCACCGCGTCAAGGCCGGGCTGTGCCCGCATGCGCTTTCTGAAAATCAAGCCGCCGCCGCGCGCGCCGGTTCAGGACGTTGAGTATGAAAATCACGAAATCCAAGTTGCGCACCGGCTTGCTGATCGCAGGACCGCTCGCTGTCCTCGTCGTCGGCGGCGCGCTCTACCTCACCGGCGGACGCGTGGTCGAGACCGACAACGCCTACGTCAAGGCCGACAAGGTCGCGCTGGTGCCCGAGGTCAAGGGCCGCATCGTCGCCATCGCGGTGAAGGAGAACCAGCCGGTAAACACCGGTGACGCGCTCTTCCGCATCGACGACGCACAATACCGCATCGCACTGGCCAAGGCCGATGCGCAGCTCGCCGAGGCGCGCGATACCGTCGCCGGGTTGAAGGCGAGCTATCGCCAGAAGGTCGAGGAGCTGGCGCTGGCCAAGGCCAACGGCGCGCTCGCGGTGAAGGACTTCAATCGCAAGAATGAGCTGATCAAGACCCACACGGTTTCCGCCAGTGCGCTCGACACCGCGCAGAACGAATTGAGCGTGAGCCAGCAGCGCATTCGCGTCGCCGAGCAGGAGCTCGCCCAGATCGCCGCCAAGCTCCAGGGCAATCCCGAGATCCCGGTGGAACAGCATGCCCTCTATCGCGAGGCGGAGGCGGCGCGCGACCAGGCCCGCCTCGACCTCGAGCACACCCACGTGCGCGCGCCGTTCGCCGGTATCGTCAGCCAGGTGCCCAAGGTGGGCGCGTGGGTCGACGCCGACAGCGCGGTGATGGCGCTGGTGTCGAATTCGAAGATCTGGATCGACGCCAACTTCAAGGAAACCGACCTCACCCACGTTCGCCCCGGCCAGCCGGTGACGATTGCGGTCGACACCTATCCCGACCACACCTGGACCGGCACGGTGGACAGCATCAGCCAAGCCTCCGGCGCGGAGTTCTCGGTGATTCCGGCGCAGAACACCACCGGCAACTGGGTCAAGGTGGTGCAGCGCATCCCGGTTCGGATCGCGATCGCGGCGGACGAACACGCGCCGCCCCTGCGCGCCGGAATGAGCACCATCGTCGAGATCGACACCGGCTATTCCCGCCCGCTGGCGCGGGTGGTGAGCAACTGGTTCGGCGGGCCTTCGTCGCACAGCGCCTACGCCGCCGAGGCGACGCCCGCGAAATGAGCCAGCCCCGCTCCGATGCCGCGGTGCGCGGGTTGATCACGGTTTCGGTGATGCTCGCGACGATCATGCAGGCGCTCGACACCACCATCGCGAACGTGGCGCTGCCCTATATGCAGGGCGGGCTTGCCGCGACCCAGGAGCAGATCTCCTGGGTGCTGACTTCCTACATCGTCGCCGCCGCGATCATGACTCCGCCAACCGGGGTCCTGGCCGCGCGCTTCGGGCGGAAGAAGGTTTTCGCGGTGGCGGTGGCGGGCTTCACCGTGGCGTCGATGCTCTGCGGCGCGGCGACCTCGCTTGAGGAGATCGTGATCTTCCGCCTGCTCCAGGGCGTCTTCGGCGCGAGTTTGGTGCCGCTCTCCCAGGCGGTTCTGCTCGATACCTATCCGCCCGAGAAGCACGGCTCGGCGATGGCCATCTGGGGCGTCGGCGTGATGCTCGGTCCGATCCTCGGGCCGACCTTGGGCGGCTGGCTCACCGAGACCTACAACTGGCGTTGGGTGTTCTACGTCAACCTGCCGTTCGGCATCCTCGCGCTGTTCGGCATCCTCGCCTTCCTCCCCGAGACGGAAAAGGACAGCGGGCGGCGCTTCGACGTCTTCGGCTTTACCTTGCTCAGCCTGTCGATCGGCGCATTGCAGATGATGCTCGACCGCGGTGAATCGCAGAACTGGTTTTCGTCGCGGGAGATCGTGATCGAGACGGTGATTGCGGCGCTCTGCCTCTACATGTTCCTCGTGCACATGTTCACTGCCGAAAAGCCGTTCATCGAGCCGGCGCTGTTCAAGGATCGCAACCTCGCGGTCGGGCTGGTGCTGATCTTCATCGTCGGCGTGATCCTGCTGGCGACGCTGTCGCTGCTGCCGCCGTTTTTGCAGAAGTTGATGGGCTATCCGGTGCTCACCACCGGCCTCACCCTCGCGCCGCGCGGCGCGGGGACGATGGTGGCGATGATGATCGTCGGGCGGATCATCAGCCGCGTCGACACCCGGCTTTTGATTCTCACCGGTCTGTCGTTGCTGTCGCTCTCGCTCTGGCAGATGGCGCAGTTCACTACCGACGTGACGCAGCGCGATCTGATCCTCACCGGCGTGGTGCAGGGCCTCGGCCTCGGGCTGGTGTTCGTGCCGCTCTCCACCACCACCTTCTCGACCCTCGCACCCCACTTCCGCGCCGAGGGCACGGCGATGTTCTCGCTAATGCGCAACATCGGTTCGAGCATCGGGATCTCGGTGATGACCTTCCTCCTCACCCGCAACACCCAGGTGGTGCACGCGGGTCTGGCGGAAAAGATGAACCCGTTCCGCCCCGAGTTGGTGTCGCCCTGGCTGCCCGACGCCTGGAACTTCCACACCCAGACCGGCGTGATCGCGCTCAATGCGGAAATCAGCAACCAGGCGCTCACCGTCGCCTACCTCAACGACTTCACCATCATGATGTGGCTGACCATGGCCGCAGCACCTCTGCTGCTGCTACTCCGCCGGCCGCGCCCGCGTCCGGTCGAGGCGAAGGCTTAGCCGCCCCGGTCCCTCCGCCGCGAGCAACACGAAGCCGCCGACGATCGCGAGGTGTTCGAGCGCGGTGGTGAACTGGTGCCGGAAGTCCGCGCCGGTCATCGTCCAGAAGCGATGGCATCGCGCGGCCTCCACCGGCAGGGCGAAGGCGAATACCGCGCCGGTCGGGGCGTTGGCGGCGGCCCAGATCCGCCCGCCGTGGGATTCGATCACGGTGCGGCAGAAGGCGAGTCCCATGCCCATGCCCGACTCCTTGGTGGTGAAGAACGGCGCGAACACCCGTTCGGCGTCGCCCGGCCCAAGGCCGGGGCCGCAATCGGCCACCGACACCACCACCTCGTCGCCCGCGCGGCGGCACCGGACGAAGACGATCCGCGCCCGGTCGGTGACGTCGGCCATCGCGTCGATGGCGTTGGCGACGAGGTTGGCGACCACCTGTCCGAGCTGGACCGGCTCGCCGACGACGCGCGGCAGGCCGGGGGTGAGGTCGGCGCGCACCGAGACGTGGCCGAGGCGCGCCTCGCCCTGCTGGCAGCGCAGCACCCCGGCGACGAGTTCGCTCAGGTCGAGCGACCGGCGCTCGGGCGTGCCGGAGCGGAACATCGCCCGGATGCTCGCCATCAACTGGCTGGCGCGGTGGCCGTCGGCGGCGATGCGCTCGAGCGCGCCTTTCGCCTCGGCGAGAT
>LUYR01000293.1 GCA_001603335.1 Rhodospirillales bacterium Alpha_05
GTCCCCGCCGCCGAGGTCGCGCGCGCACGCGCCCAATGGGCGCGCCGCCGCCTCCGTGGGAAAATCCTGAATATCGCGCGTCTGGCGAAGGCTTTGTTCACCTTCGACGGCGGCATCGACTATATCGTATGGAAGCTTGAACGCCATTCCGGCCAGCAAGTCGCGCTGACGCCTTGGCAGCGCCGTCACCCGTTGCTCGCTGCGCCGTTCGTTCTCGCCTCCCTGCGCCGCCGAGGGATCGTCCGATGACCCTGACCATCACCCAGATCACCCCCGACGAACTCGACGATTTCATCCGCGTGCCGTTCGGCCTTTATGCCGACCTGCCGCACTGGATTCCGCCGCTGATGCAGGAGCGCCGCGACGCGCTCAAGGTCGGCGGAACCCCCTTCATGAAACGCGCCGACACCGCGATGTGGATCGCCCACCGCGCCGGCCGCCCGGTGGGCCGGATCAGCGCCCAGATCGACCCGGTGAGCCAGGAGAAAACCCCCGGCGTCGGCCATTTCGGCCTGCTCGCGGCCGAGAACGACGCCTCCGTCTTCGACCTCCTCCTCTCCACCGCCGAGGAATGGCTGAGGGGGCGCGGCATGACCCGCGTGCTCGGCCCGATGAACCTCTCGATCAACGAGGAGTGCGGGCTCCTCGTCGACGGCTTCGACACCCCGCCGATGATGATGATGCCGTACGACCCGCCGTATCTCGCGCCGCATTTCGCCGCGCGCGGCTATACCAAGGCCAAGGATCTGCTCGCCTATCTCATCGACACCACCACCGAACTACCGGAAGCGGCGCGCCGCATCGTCGAGCGCCCGCTGCCCGACAACGTCAAGATCCGCCCGCTCGACACCGCCGACTACGCGGGCGAAGTCCGCCGCCTCGTCGCGATCTTCAACGACGCGTGGGCGGACAACTGGGGCTTCATCCCCTTCGACGCGGCGGAAATCGACCTGATGGCGAAGGAAATGCGGCCGCTGATCGACAAGCGGCTGGTGTGGTTCGCCGAGGTCGACGGCGCGGCGGCGGCGTTCGTCGTCTGCCTGCCCAACCTCAACGAAGCGATCGCCGACCTCGACGGCAGCCTGCTGCCGCTCGGCTGGGCGAAGCTGCTCTGGCGGATCAAGGTCAAGGGCCTGACCACCGGCCGCGTGCCGCTGATGGGGGTGCGCCGCGAGATGACCGGCACCCTGCTCGGCGGCATCCTGCCGTTCCTGCTGATCGACCGGCTGCGCCGCGCGGTGCGCGAGACCCGGATGCGGCGGATCGAGATGTCGTGGGTGCTCGACGACAACCGCCCGATGCGCACGCTCGCCGAGGCGATGTGCGGCCCGGCCTACAAGACCTACCGCCTGTTCGAGAGGGATCTGGCGTGAGTCCTCCGGTTCCCCATGTGCTGATTCTCGGCGGACGGCGCGGCGGCGACGACGCGGTGGCGAGCGTCGCGGGCGTCTCGCACAAGGCGCTGGTGCCGGTACGGGGCGTGCCGATGCTGGCACGGGTGGTGGCGACGCTGCGCGCGGCGCTGCCCGGCGCGACCATCGGCATCGCCATCGACCGCACCGAAGACGTCGCGCCGCTGCTCGACGACCTCGCCCGGGACGGCGCGATCGTCGTCGTCGAGCCCGGCCCCTCGCCCTGCGCCACGGTGGCGAAGGCGCTCGCGATGCCAGAACTCGCCCAGCCGCTGCTGATCGCCACCGCCGACCACCCGTTGCTCACGCCCGAGATGGTGCGGCATTTCCTCGGCGCGATTCCGGTGGGCGTCGACGCCGCGGTGGCGCTGGCGTCGCGCGAGACGATCTCCGCCCGCTACACCTCGCGCCGCACCTATTGGGAATTCCGCGACCGCGCGGTGAGCGGCTGCAATCTCTTCTTCCTTGGCCCCAACGCCGCATCGGTGGTCGGGTTCTGGCAGCGCCTCGAAAACGACCGCAAGAAGCCGTGGAAGATGGTGCGCCACCTCGGGCTCGCCTCGCTGCTGTTGTTCGTCGCCCGTCGCCTCACGCTCCGGGGAGCGCTCGACCGCCTCGGGCGGCGCGCGGGCGCGCGCGCCGTGGCG
>LUYR01000294.1 GCA_001603335.1 Rhodospirillales bacterium Alpha_05
GCGCGGCTGCGCGAACAGGTCTTCGAGGCGGGCGCGCAGCGCGTCGGCGCTGAAGACGTCCTGCGGCATCAGCCAGGCACCGCCGACGTCGGCGATCGCCTGCGCGTTGGCGGTCTGGTGGTCGTCGATGGCGTGCGGATAGGGCACCAGGATCGCGGCGCGACCGGCGGCGGTGAGTTCGGCGACGGTGGACGCGCCGGAGCGCGCGATCACCAGATGCGCGTTGGCGAGGCGCGCGGGCACGTCGTCGAAGAAGCTCTTGAGCTCGACGTCGATGCCGCTGCCTTCATAAGCCGCGCGCGCCTGGGCGATGTCGGCGGGGCGGGCCTGCTGGCTGACGCGCAAGCGGGCCTTCAGGCCCTCGGGCAGGGCTTTGAGCGCCGCCGGGATCACCTGGGAGAGCACCGTCGCGCCCTGCGAACCGCCGAGGATGAGGACTTCGATCGGGCCTTCGGGCGAAATCACCGGCGCGGGCGACCGGCCGAGTTCGGCGATCGCGGCGCGCACCGGCATGCCGACCAGCTCCACCTTCGCGCCCTTGGGCAGGAAGGCGACCTGTTCGAACGAGGTGGCGATGCACGCGGCCTTCGGCGCGACGCGGCGGTTGGCGCGGCCCAGCACTGCGTTCTGCTCGTGGATCACCGTCGGCACGCCGCGCCAGATCGCGGCGGTCGCGCCGGGGATCGAGGCGTAGCCGCCGAAGCCCACCGCGACGGCGGGCTGGAGTTCGTCGAGGAGCTTGCGCGCCTGGAGAATGCCGAAGCCGAGATCGAGGATCGCCTTTGCCTTCGAGCGCAGGCCGCGCCCGGCGATGCCGCCCGCGCGCAAGGGATAGACCTTGATCTGGCCGAGCGCGCCGCCGAACACCTCGCCACGGCGGTCGGTGAGCAGCGCGAGGTTGAGGCCGCGCGCGAGCAAAGCGCCCGCCAGCGCGTCGGCGGGAATCACATGGCCGCCGGTGCCACCGGCGGCGAGAATCACGCGCTTCGGATTGATCGCGGCCATCATGCGTCTCCCCGGTCGGGGTGCTTGCGGGTGAGCGCGAGGACCGCGCCCATCGCCATCGAAAGTCCGAGCAGCGAGGAGCCGCCGTAGGAAATGAACGGCAAGGTCATGCCCTTGGTGGGGATCAGCGACAGGCTGGAGCCCATGTTGATGAATGCCTGCATGCCGAACTCGGCGAGCAGGCCGGCGACGGCGAGAAGGCGGAACAGGCTCTCGTCCTTCATCGCGAGGAAGAAGCCGCGCAGCACGATGAAGCCGAACAGCGCGATCAGGAACATGCAGAGCAGCATGCCGAACTCTTCGCCCGCGACGGCGAAGATGAAGTCGGTGTGGGCGTCGGGCAGGACTTCCTTGACCCGGCCTTCGCCCGGGCCGCGCCCGAACAGGCTGCCGTTCTGGAATGCCTGCAGCGCCTTGGTGATCTGGTAGGTGTCGCCGGTCGAGGGGTCGAGGAAGCGGTCGACGCGGCTCTGCACGTGGGAGAGGGTCGAATACGCGGTCAACCCGCCGCCGACCGCGAGCACCGCCAAGCCGCCGATCCAGATGATCGGCAGTCCGGCGAGGAAGAGCTGGCCGCACCAGGTCGCGGTGACCACCACGCTCATGCCGAAGTCGGGCTGGAGAATCAGCAAGGCGAGGGTGACGCCCAGGAGCCCGATGGCGATGTGCATGCCGGGGAAGGTCGGGTCCTCGCGGTGCGCCGAGAGCATCCAGGCGGTGACGACGACGAAGCAGGGCTTCATCAATTCCGAGGATTGCAGCGAGAAGCCGCCGAGGTGAATCCACCGGGTCGCGCCCTTGACCTCGGTGCCCGCCACCAGGGTCAGCGCCATCAGCCCGAGCGTGACGAGAAAGCCGATCGCGGCGGCGCGGCGGATCGTCTTCGGCGTTTGCAGCGAGAGGAAGAAGATCAGGCCGATCGCAAGCGGCACGAACATCCCCTGGCGGACGACGAAGTGCAGCGCCTCCGCACCGCCCTTCTTCATCGGCGCGGCGGCGACGATCAGCATCATCCCCACCGCGATCAGCACGGTGAGGGCCGAGAGGGTCCAGCGGTCGACGGTCCACCACCAGCGTCCGAGGACGGAGGTATCCGCGCGGGTGAAGCTGCGACTCATGGCGTCCCCCCGGCGCTGCGGATGTGGGCGGTGACGAGGTCGCGGAAGACGTCGCCGCGATGCTCGAAGCTCGAGAACTGGTCCCAGCTCGCGCAGGCGGGGGAGAGCATCACCACCGGGCGGCTCGCCGGGTGGGCGACGGCGAAGGCCTCGGCCTCGGCGGCGGCGAGGCGGGTAGCGACCTCGAGGGTGCCGCAATGCTCGATGGCGATGTCGGAGCCGATGGTGGCGGCGAACGCCTTGGCCGCGTCGCCGATCAGGTAGGCCTTGATCACCCGCGGGAAATAGCGCTTCAGCGGTTCGATGCCGCCCGCCTTGGGCTGGCCGCCGATGATCCAGAACAGGGTGTCGTAGGCGACCAGGGCCTTTTCCGTCGCGTCGGCGTTGGTCGCCTTGCTGTCGTTGATGTAGAGCACGTTGCGGAATTCGGCGACCCGCTCCTGGCGGTGGGCGAGGCCGGGGAAGGTGCGGATGCCCGCCACGGTGTCGGCGAGCGAAACCCCGATCGCGCGCACCGTGGCATACGCGGCGGCGGCGTTCTGCGCATTGTGGCGGCCGGTGAGCACCGGAACTTCGGCGAGGTCGAGGATGTGCTCGGGCGTGCCGTGGGTGGCGTCGACGATGTGCCCGGCGCGTGCGTAGACGCCGTTTTCGACCACCGCTTCGGTCGCCACCGGCAGCAGCCGCCAGTTCGGGCGCTCGGCGACGAGTTCGGCGATCGCGCGGGAGTCCGCGTCGTCGATCACCACCACCGCGACGGCGTCTTTCGCCGCGTGGTCGAAGAGGTGGAGCTTGGCCTGGACGTAGCCCGCGAGGTTGCCGTGGCGGTCGAGGTGGTCGGGACTGATGTTCAAATGCACCGCGACATCGGGCTTGAGCGAGGGCACCAGTTCAAGCTGGTAGGAGGAAAGCTCGAGCACGTAGATGCCGTCCGGGCCGAGGTCGTCCATTTCGAGCGCCGGGGTGCCGAGATTGCCGCCGACCGAGACCGGGCGGCCACTTTCGGCAAGGATGTGGCCGACCAGGCTGGTGGTGGTGGACTTGCCGTTGGTGCCGGTGATGCAGACGAAGCGGCACTCGGGCTTGGCGCGCGCCAGCAGGTCGACGTCGCAGATCAAGGGCACGTTCGCCGCGCGCGCCGCGACGGCGATCGGGTGCGGCTTCGGCAGGGTGTGGGGGATGCCCGGGCTCCAGATCACCGCGTCGACGGTCTTCCAGTCGATCGCCTTGGGCGAGGCGAGGGCGGCGGCGCC
>LUYR01000295.1 GCA_001603335.1 Rhodospirillales bacterium Alpha_05
CCGCCGCGCCGAACAGCCCGGCGGCTTCGAGGTGGTTGCGCACCAGCTCGAAGGTCTCTTCGAGACGGGGGCGGATGATCTGGGTGAGCATCGACCGCGGCACCTGGTTGCTCTGGCCGTCCTCGTCCTCGCCGATCAGCGGCACGTCGAGGAGTTCGCGATCCGCCGAGGGGGCATGGATCGCGTGGCCGTAGAGGGTCTTCAGGCGCTCGGCGGAGGCGACCGGCGTGGAAAGCCCGCGCGCGACGTCGTTGGTGACGTGCTGGCCGCCGATCGGCAAGACGCCGACGTGGACCACGTAGCCCTCGACGAACACCGCGATCGAGGTGGTGCCGCCGCCCATGTCGATCACCGTGACGCCGAGGTCGCGCTCGTCGTCGACGAGGCAGGCGAGGCCGGAGGCGTAGGCCGAGACCACCAGGGATTCGATGCCGAGATGGCAGCGGTTGAGCGAGGTTTCGAGGTTACGCACCGGGCCGGGCGCGGCGGTGGCGAGCAGCACGTCGACCGAGAGGGTCTCGCCGAACATGCCGGTCGGGTCCTTCACGCCCGCGCCGCCGTCCACCGCGAAGCCTACCGGAATCCGGTGGATCGGAACGGAATCCACGCCCGCCTTGTCCTCGGCGGCGCGCAACGCGGCGGAGGCGCTGTCGATCACCCGCACCACGTCGGCGGCCTGGATCGCATGCCCCGCCACCGAAACCTCGGCGTTCAAGCGATGCGAGCGGATCTGCGAGCCCGAGACGCCCAGGATCACCCGTTCGATACGGGTGCCCGCCATCTGCTCGGCGGCGTCCACCGCGTTGCCGACGGCGGCTTCGGTGGCGTCCATGTCGACCACCACGCCGTGTTTGAGGCCCGAGCTGCGGTAGGTGCCGACGCCCAACACGCGCATGCCTTCAGCCCCTTCGCCCTGTGCGATGAAGCAGGTGACCTTGGTTGAGCCGATGTCGAGCGCGGCGACGAGGTCGCGACGGGAAGCTTCGGCTGCGGTCATGCGCTGTGTCCTCCCTTGGTGGTGGTTCCGTAATTGGCGGCGGGCAAGGTCTTGCCGTCGACGAGGCGCACGACCATGCGGTCGGGCAGGCGCAGGTCGATCAGCGCGACGTCGCGCGCAAGCAGGCGGTGCTTGCGGTCGAGTTCGGCGAGGCGGCCCCAGGCGGCGGCGCTGTCGACCTCGGGCAGCCGGACCTCGATGCCGCTCTCGACGGAATCGAGCTTCACGTCCCAGCGCCGGTCGCCGACCCGCACCGCGGCCTTGACCCGGCCACCGAGCTCGGGGAAGCCCTTCAGTTCGGCGAGCAGCTCGGCGACGTTTTCCGCCGCGCCGCGCCCGGTGACGATCGGCAGATCGCCCGATTGCGCCGCGACCTGGACGATCTGCACGCCCTTGGCGTCGATCAGCACCGAGCGGTCGGCGGTCTGGAGGATCGCCACCGGGGTGCGCTCGGTGATCACGATGCGCAGCGCGTGCGGCAGGCGACGTTCGACCTCTGCCGAGGCGACCCACGGCAGGGATTCGATGCGGCGCTTGGCGTCGACGAGGTCGAGGCCGAGGATCGGCGTGTGCTGGCTGACGCCCAGCGCGGCGAGCAGGTCTTCGCCGGTGGTGTGCTTGCGCCCGACCGCCTGGATGTCGACCACCGCGAGGCCGCTTTGCGCGGTCCAGTCGAGGAACTCGGCGCGCGCGGCGCGCCACGCCTGGGCTGGGCGGTCGGAGACGATCATGAACGCGGCGAGGGTCAGGCCCGCCGAGATCGCCGCGGCGAAGCCCGCGATCGCGAGGCGCTTGCGCCACACCATCGAAC
>LUYR01000296.1 GCA_001603335.1 Rhodospirillales bacterium Alpha_05
TGGTGTGGTTGCGCATCAGGCCGGTCGCCGGCGAGGCGGCGGCGCGGCGGCCGACGTAGGCCGGCGGCGTGTTGCGCTTGCCGACCTCCTCGCAGAGGAATTGCAGCCGCGGCAGCGCGAACAGCCACGCGCCCATGTTCGCCGGTTCTTCCTGGACCCAGAAGATTTCGGCGTTGGGGTAGCGGGACAGGTGGCGCACCAGCGCGTTCTTCGGCCACGGATAGAGTTGCTCGACACGGATGATCGCGACGTCGTCGATCCCCCGCTCGGCGCGGCCCGCCGCGAGGTCGAAGTAGACCTTGCCCGAGCAGAGCAGAACACGGCGGATCTTATCGTCCGGCGCGATGTTTTCGACTTCCGGGATGGTGCGGAGGAAGCGCGAGCCCGGCGCGAAGTCGGCGAGCTTGCTGACCATCCGCTTGTCGCGCAGCATCGACTTCGGCGACATCACGATCAGCGGCTTGCGGAAGTTGCGGCGCACCTGGCGGCGCAGCGCGTGGAAGTAGTTGGCCGGGGTGGTGAAGTTGCCGACCTGCATGTTGTCTTCGGCGCAGAGCTGGAGGTAGCGTTCGAGGCGCGCGGAGGAGTGCTCCGGCCCCTGGCCCTCGTAGCCGTGCGGCAGCAGGCAGGTGAGGCCCGACATGCGCAGCCACTTCGATTCCGCCGAGCTGATGAACTGGTCGAAGATCACCTGCGCGCCGTTGGCGAAGTCGCCGAACTGACCTTCCCACAGCACCAGCTGGTGCGGCTCGGCCAGCGAGTAGCCGTATTCGAAACCGAGCACCGCGTTTTCGGAAAGCGGGCTGTCGAGAACCTCGAAGCGGGCCTGATCCGGCGAGATCGCGTTGAGCGGAACGTGCTTTTCCTCGGAGTCCTGGTCGATCAGCACCGCGTGACGGTGCGAGAACGTGCCGCGGCCGCTGTCCTGGCCGGAGAGGCGCACCGGGGTGCCTTCCTTGAGCAGGGTGCCATAGGCGAGCGCCTCGGCGGTGGCCCAGTCGACCCCCTCGCCGGTGGCGAACATCTCGCGCTTGGCTTCGAGCTGGCGCTGGATCTTGCGGTTGAGGTTGAAGCCTTCAGGGATCGTCACCAGGGCTTCGCCGACCGCCTTCAGCTCGGCGATCTCGACGCCGGTGCTTTGTTCCGAGAAGGCTTCGTCGGCGCTGGTCTCGACCGGCAGCTCGCTGTCTTCGTCGTGGCCGGGGATGATCCCCTTCCAGCGGCCTTCGAGCCAGTCGGCCTTGTTCGGGCGGAACGAATTCGCCGCTTCGAACTCGGTTTCGAGACGATCGTGGAACGCCGTCACCATCGCGTCGGCCTCGCCCACGCCGATCACGCCCTCGGTTTCGAGCGCCTTGGCGTAGACCTGGCGGGTGGTCGGGTGGCGGGCGATCTTGCGATACATGATCGGCTGGGTGAACGCCGGTTCGTCGCTTTCGTTATGGCCGTGGCGGCGGTAGCAGACCATGTCGACGACCACGTCGGTCTGGAACTCCTGGCGGAACTCGACCGCGATGCGCGCGGCCTCGACCACCGCCAGCGGGTCGTCGCCGTTGACGTGGAAGATCGGCGCCTGCACCGCCTTGGTGATGTCGGTGCAGTACGGGCCGGAGCGCGAGAACTGCGGCGCGGTGGTGAAGCCGATCTGGTTGTTGATGACGAAGTGGATGGTGCCGCCGGTGGTGTAGCCCTTCAGCTGCGACAGCATCAGGCATTCGGCGATCACGCCCTGGCCCGCGAGCGCCGCGTCGCCATGGATCAACAGGCCCATCACCTGCTTGCGCTCGGCGTCGCCGCGCTGGTCCTGCTTGGCGCGGACCTTGCCCAGCACCACCGGATCGACCGCGTCGAGGTGCGACGGGTTGGCGGTGAGCGAAAGGTGGACCTCGATGTCGTCGAACTCACGGTCGGCGGAGGTGCCGAGGTGGTACTTCACGTCGCCCGAGCCCTGGACGTCTTCCGGGTTCGCCGGGTTGCCCTGGAACTCCGAGAACATCGCGCGGTAGGGCTTGTGCAGCACCGAGGTGAGCATGTTGAGGCGGCCGCGGTGCGCCATGCCGAGCACGACTTCGCGGATGCCGAGCTGGGAGCCCCGCTTCAGGATCTGCTCGATCGCGGGGATCATCGTCTCGCCGCCTTCGAGGCCGAAGCGCTTGGTGCCGGTGTACTTCAGCTGGAGGAAGCGTTCGAAGCCTTCCGCCTGGGTGAGGCGTTCGAGGATCGCGCGCTTGCCGCGCTCGGTGAAGCTCGGATGGTTGGCGCTCGCCTCGATGCGCTTCTGGATCCAGGCCTTCTGGTCCGGGTCCTGGATGTGCATGTATTCCACGCCCATGGTGCCGCAATAGGTCTGCTGCACCACCTGGATGATCCGGCGCAGGGTCGCCTTCTCGAGCCCGAGGACGTAGTCCATGTAGATCTCGCGATCGAGATCGTTCTCGGTGAAGCCATAGGAGCGGTAGTCGAGCTCGGGATGCTGCACCGGCTTGGTGATCTTGAGCGGGTCGAGGTCGGCCATCAGGTGGCCGCGCACGCGATAGACGCGGATCATCATCAGCGCGCGGATCGAATCGACGATGCGCTTGCGGATTTCCGCCTCGGACGCGCCCGCGCCGGCAACCGCGGCGGCGCCTTCCTTGATGCCTTTGCCCGCGGGCTTGGCGGGCGGCGCATCGGGATCGGGCACGCCGATCACCTTCGAGCCGCGGCTCGCCCAGGGAGTCGCGACGAAGTCGCCGTGCACCGCGGCCGGATCATCCGCCAGTTCGGCGAAATAGGGAATCCAGCTCGGATCCACCGACCCGGGGTCCTCAAGATACCGCGCATAAAGCTCGGCGATGAAGGTGGCGTTGGCGCCGGTCAGGAACGAGGAGTCGATAAATCCAACCATGGTACCCGGGCCGATACGGCGGCAAACCGTCCGGCCTCCCTGTTGCGGTGACAAAACCGGTCGAAGCGACCGGCAACTCATCTGTAGAACGCGGCCGCCGGAGTTCCGGCGGCCGCGCGCTGCATTGATATTAGAGGTTCTTCATCGCCTCAAGCATGGTTTGCCCCAGGGAGGCAGGCGAATCTGCAACCCAGAGTCCTTGTTCACGCATGAAGTCCATTTTTTCCATCGCGGTGCGGTCGCCGCCCGCGATGATCGCGCCGGCATGACCCATGCGACGACCGGGCGGTGCGGCAGCACCCGCGACGAAGCCGACGAGCGGCTTCTTGCAGCCCGAGTTCTTGTAGAACGTCGCCGCCGCTTCTTCCGCGGCGCCGCCGATCTCGCCGATCATGATCATCGCCTCGGTCTCGTCGTCGCCGATGAACATCTCGAGCGCTTCGATGAAGTTGGTGCCGTTGACCGGGTCGCCGCCGATGCCGATGCAGGTCGACTGCCCGAGGCCGGCGGCGGTGGTCTGCGCCACCGCTTCATAGGTGAGCGTGCCCGAGCGGGAAACGATGCCGACCTTGCCACGCTTGTGGATGTGGCCGGGCATGATGCCGATCTTGCACTCGCCGGGGGTGATCACGCCCGGGCAGTTCGGCCCGACGAGGCGCGAGTCCGAATGCTTCAGCGCCCGCTTCACCCGCACCATGTCGAGGATCGGAATCCCCTCGGTGATGCAGACGATCAGCGGAATCCGCGCATCCGCGGCCTCGAGGATCGCATCCGCCGCGTACGGCGGCGGCACGTAGATCACGCTCGCGTCGCAGCCGGTGGCGTTCTTCGCGTCCCACACCGTGTCGAACACCGGCAGGTCGAGATGCTTCGACCCGCCTTTGCCCGGGGTGACGCCGCCGACCATCTTGGTGCCGTAGGCGATCGCCTGCTCGGAGTGGAAGGTGCCTTGCGCGCCGGTGAAGCCCTGGCAGATCACCCGGGTATCCTTGCCGATGAGAACTGCCATTTACTTCGCCTCCTTCACGGCCTTGACGACCTTTTCGGCCGCGTCCGCCAGGTTGTCGGCGGCGATGATCGGCAGCCCGCTTTCGCCCAAGATCTGCTTTCCGAGCTGCACGTTGGTGCCTTCGAGACGCACCACCAGCGGCACGTTGAGCGAGACTTCCTTCGCCGCGGCGATCACGCCTTCGGCGATCACGTCGCAGCGCATGATGCCGCCGAAGATGTTGACCAAAATCCCTTCGACGTTGGGGTCGGCGAGGATCAGCTTGAACGCCAAGGTGACGCGTTCCTTGGTCGCGCCGCCGCCGACGTCGAGGAAGTTGGCCGGTTCGCCGCCGTAGAGCTTGATGATGTCCATGGTGGCCATCGCCAAACCGGCGCCGTTGACCATGCAGCCGATCGAACCGTCGAGCTTGACGTAGTTGAGGCTGTGCCGCACCGCTTCGAGCTCGGCCGGGTCTTCCTCGTCTTCGTCGCGCAGGTTCTCGACCGTCTGGTGACGGTAGAGGGCGTTGTCGTCGAAGCTCATCTTGGCGTCGAGCGCGATCACCCGGTCGTCGCCGGTGACGACGAGCGGGTTGATCTCGACCAGCGCCGCGTCGAGTTCGACGAACGCCTTGTAGAGGCCGCCGATCAGCTTCTCCGCCGCCCGCACCTGCTTGCCGGTCAGACCGAGCGCATAGGCGACGCGGCGGGCGTGGTAGGACTGCAACCCTTCGACCGGGTCGATCTCGACGCGGAGGATCTTCTCCGGGGTTTTGGCCGCGACTTCCTCGATGTCCATGCCGCCTTCGGTCGACGCCATCAGCGCGACCCGCGAGGTGGTGCGGTCGACGAGGATCGAGAGGTAGAGCTCGCGACGGATATCGCAGCCCTGCTCGACGTACACCCGCTTCACCCGCCGGCCGTCGGGGCCGGTCTGGTGGGTGACGAGGGTGTTGCCGAGCATCTGGTGGGCGAGCTTTTCGACTTCGCGCTCGGAGCGGGCGAGGCGCACCCCGCCGCCCGAACCCGCTTCACTCTCGACGAAGCGGCCCTTGCCGCGGCCGCCGGCGTGGATCTGGGACTTCACCACCCAGACCGGACCGCCGAGGCGTTCGGCAACGGTGAAGGCGTCGACCTCGGAATAGACGACGCCGCCGTCCAGAACGTCGACGCCGTAGCCTTTCAACAGCTGCTTCGCTTGATACTCGTGGATGTTCATATTTTTTGGTGTTCCTTCCGAGCCGGCGTTACATCAGCGCCGCGGCGGCCTTGCACAGGCCCTCGACCGAGGCGACCGACTTCTCGAACATCGCCTTTTCCGCGTCGTTGAGTTCGATCTCGACGATCTTCTCGACGCCGTTCGCGCCCAGAACCGCCGGAACCCCGATGAACATGTCCTTGACGCCGTATTCGCCCGACAGGTGCGCGGCGCAGGGCAGCACGCGACGCTTATCGAGGAGCACGGATTCCGCCATCGCCACGGCAGCCGCCGCAGGAGCGTAGAACGCCGAACCGGTCTTCAGCAGGCCGACGATCTCGGCGCCGCCGTCACGGGTGCGCTGCACGATGCTCTCGATCTTGGCGTCCGACGACCAGCCCATCTTGATCAGGTCCGGCACCGGGATGCCCGCGACGGTGGAGTAACGCACCAGCGGCACCATGCTGTCGCCATGGCCACCCAGCACGAAGGCGGTGACGTCGGCGGTCGAGACGTTGAATTCCTCGGCGAGGAAGTAGCGGAAGCGGGCGGAATCGAGCACGCCGGCCATGCCGACGATGCGGTTGGTCGGAACCCCCGACTTCTGCTGCAGAACCCAGACCATCGCATCGAGCGGGTTGGTGATGCAGATGATGAAGGCGTTCGGGCAGTAGGTCTTGATCCCTTCGCCGACCGCGCTCATCACCTTCGCGTTGATGCCGATCAGGTCGTCGCGGCTCATGCCGGGCTTGCGCGGCACGCCGGCGGTGACGATCACCACGTCGGCGTCCTTGATCCCGGAGTAGTCGTTCGCGCCGGAGTAGGCGGCATCGATGCACTCGATCGGAGTGGATTCGGCGATGTCGAGCGCCTTGCCCTGCGGAATCCCTTCGGCGATGTCGAACAGGACGACGTCGCCGAGGTTCTTGAGGCCGATCAGATGCGCCAACGTACCACCAATGTTACCCGAACCGATCAGAGCGATTTTGTTCCGTGCCATTGAAGCCCCCACGCTTGCTTAGAGCGTTTGCTTAAAGGTTGATGTTGCGGGCGCATCCGAAATCTCGCGCGCCCGGTATATACATTTTGACTACCCTGTTTGCCATGCCGTTTCAAGCAACGCAGCCATCACCTTTTCGGGTAGGTCGCCGCCCCTTGCAGTCAAGGAACGTGCGGTGTCCCGACGTAGTCGTCCGCCTGCATTTCGATCAAACGCGAGACGGTCCGGTGAAATTCGAACCCACCCTCGGAACCGACGTACAGGTCCTCCGGCGAAACCTCGGCAGACGCGATGAGTTTCACCCGGTGGTCGTAAAGCACGTCGACGAGAGTTACGAAGCGCCGCGCTTCCGACGCGAGGTCGGCATCCATGCGCGGAATCCCCGCCAGCACCACCGCATGGTAGCGGCTGGCGATCTCCATGTAATCGGTCGGGCCGAGAGCACGACCGCACAAATCCTTGAATCCGAACCACGCGACGCAGCCCGCCGCACGCGGCACGGCAACGTCGCGGCCCTTGACCCGGATGCTGTCCGGGTGGGGCGTGTTGCTGCCCGCGAGCTCGAGGAACACCCGCTCGAGCTCGACATGGTTCTCGGGGGTCAGCGGGGTGAAGAACAGCCGGGTGCCGCGCAGCCGCCCGAGGCGGTAGTCGCGCTCGGCGGAGAGATGCAGAACCTCGAGGCGCTCCACCAGCAGATCGATGAAGGGCAGGAACATCTCGCGCTGAAGGCCGTCCTTGTAGAGGTCGCGCGGCGGGCGGTTGGAGGTGGTGACCACCACCACGCCGCGCTCGGTCAACCCGCGGAACAGGCGGCCGACGATCATCGCGTCGCCGATGTCGCGAACTTCGAGCTCGTCGAGACAAAGCACCCAGGTGTCCTGCGCGATCAGCCGCGCGATCGTCGCGAGCGGATCGACCATGTCGTCCTTGGCGTAGGTGTGGGGCTCGCGGCGCATCGCGTGGAGCTGTTCGTGCACCTCGCGCATGAAGGCGTGGAAGTGGACGCGGCGCTTGGCGCGGATCGGCAGATGCTGGTGGAACAGCTCCATCAGCATCGACTTGCCGCGGCCGACGTCGCCCCAAATGTAGAGGCCCTTCGGCGGCTTGGGCGGCTGGGCGCGGCCGAAGCGGAGGCGGTCGAGCCAACCGCCCAGGCCCTCGACCGTCGGCGCGGGGCGATAATCGACGAGCTTGTCGCTCAACGCCTGAAGCGCGTCGGCGATCTCCTCCTGCGCCGGATCGGGCTTCAGTCGGCCATCGGCAAGCATCGCGCAGTAGGCGCCCATAAGACCGCCCCGCGTCGATGTTTCGCCGCTCAGAGCGCCGAATCCGACCTCGACATGCATCTGGAAAACCTCAACCTTCGCGCGCCCGACCGTCGGCGCCCTCCCATAGATGGGCACACCGCCCGCGAGGTCAATCCATAAACACGGATCGACCATTCTCTTAATCGGGGCAATCTGTTACTGTGCGGTCCTGATCTATTCCCAAGGGCCGCTCCAATGCTCCGACACGTTTTTTCCCGGCCCCGCGCCGTTGCCCTCATCGTGCTGGCGGGATTGACCCTTTCCGCCTGCGGCACCGGCGCGTTCGTCGATCGCCGCCGTGACGCGGGCCACAACAAGCTCACCTACGTCGGGATCTCCACCCCCGACGCACCGTCGATCTGCTACAACACCTGGACCGCCTCGCCGGCCGACGTGGTCGCGCTCGCCCGCGAGGCCTGCGCCCAGACCGGCCGGGTGCCGGTGCTGAAGGAACAGTCGACCTTCGACTGCCGCCTGTTCTATCCGGCGCGCGCCACCTACACCTGCGTCGCGCCCGCCGACGCGCCGCTCAGCCCACCCGCGGCGCCATGACCTCCGATCCTCCGCTTTCGGTCCCGGCGGAGGATGCCGAAGCCCTCGAACGCGCGCTCGCGTCCGATCCCACCAACGTTCCGCTGATCCTCGCCCTCGGCGACGCCCTGCTCGCCCGGACCGACGCGGTCGCGGCGCGCGATTGCTTCGACGCCGCCCTCTCGCTGAACCCGGACGATCCCCGGGCCTGGAACGCGCGCGGCGTCGCCCTCGCGCGCGCCGGTCGCCAGGTCGCCGCGATCGCCAGCTTCGACGAGGCGCTGCGCCGCGACCCCGAGCGCTGCGACGCCCTCGCC
>LUYR01000297.1 GCA_001603335.1 Rhodospirillales bacterium Alpha_05
CGAGTTCGCCCGCCGCCTGCGCGCGGTCGGCGAGGGGCCCGAGCATGCACTCGAAATCCAGCTCTTCGGCAATCGCTTTCGCCTCGACAACCATCGCGACGGCCGCGTCACCCTGGCCGGACTGCCGCAGGCGGGCGGCTCTTGACGGCCCCGCCGCGTCGCAGCACAAAGGAACGCGCGCCCGATCCCGGGCGAACGGGGGAAGGGTAACCGTTTGGCCAAACCACAAGAGGGCGGTACCGGTCAGGCGATCGGAAGCCTGCTGATCATTCTGGGCGCCGCGATGTGGGTGCCCGCGATCGTCGATCTCGCCCATCAGCAGACCGAGTGGACGTCCTTCGCCCTCGCTTCCGGCTTCACCATCTTTTTCGGCGTGATGCTGCTGGCGACGACGCGGGATTCGAGCTTCGGCACCACGCCGCTCCGGCGCGCGTATTTCATCACCGTCGGCGCGTGGGTGGTGCTGTCGCTGTTCGGCGCGCTGCCGTTCTGGATCGCCGACATCAAGATGTCCTACACCGACGCGGTGTTCGAGACCGTCTCGGGCTTGACCACCACCGGCTCGACGGTGCTCGTCGGGCTCGACGACATGCCGGTCGGCATCCTGCTCTGGCGCGCGCTGATCCAGTGGATGGGCGGCATCGGCATCGTGGTGATGGCGATCGCGATCCTGCCGATGTTCCGCGTCGGCGGGATGCAGATGTTCAAGCTCGAAAGCTCGGAAAAGACCGCCGACAAGATCTCGCCGCGAGTGCGCAGCATGGCGAATCGCATCGGCCTCGCATATATCGTCCTGACGGGCGCCTGCATGGTGACCTACTGGGCGCTCGGGATGACGCCGTTCGAGGCGATCGTGCACGCGATGACGACGCTCTCCACCGGCGGCTACTCGACCTCGGATGCGTCGTTCGGGCATTTCCCCGGCCTCGGCATCCAGTGGGCGGGGACGATCTTCATGCTCGCGGGCGGCACGCCGTTCGTGCTGTTCGTGATGGCGGTGACCGGGCGCGGCCCGCTGGTGATCCTGAAGGATTCCCAGGTCAAGCGGATGCTTCTGACCGCGCTCGCCTCGGCGTTGCTGCTCACCGCGTGGCTCTGCTTCGCCAACGATTTCGACCCGTGGACGGCGTTTACCGCGGCGATGTTCAACCTCGTCTCGGTGATGACCACCACCGGGTATGCGTCCACCGACTATAGCCTCTGGGGGCCGCCGGCGGTGGCGATGTTCTTCTTCATGACCTTCGTTGGCGGTTGCGCGGGGTCGACGGCGGGCGGCTTGAAGATGTTCCGCTTCGAGATCCTCTGGCAGGACATCGTCAAGGAATGCCGCCGCCTGCTGTATCCCAACGGCGTCTTCCCCGACATGATCGCGGGGCGTCCGGCGAGCGAATCCCTGGTTCGCGACGTTCAGGTGTTCGTGCTCTGCTACGCCGCCACCTGCGCGGCGCTGGTGCTGGTACTGGCAAGCTACGGCCTCGATTTCGTCACCGCGATTTCAGGCGCGGCCACCGCCCTCGCCAACGTCGGCCCGGGTCTCGGCCCGGTGATCGGCCCGGCGGGCAACTTCGCCTCGCTGCCGGATGGCGCGAAATGGGCGCTGGATGCCGGGATGATTCTCGGCCGCTTGGAATTCGAGACCGTATTTGTGATGATGACCGCCCATTTCTGGCGCGACTGACGCGCCGCGTCTGCGGTTTTTTGGAGGCTCCGATGAAAGCGATGATCGTCCCGGTAACCGCGTTCCAGCAGAACTGCTCGATTCTCTGGTGCGAGGAGACGATGGAGGCGGCGGTGGTGGATCCCGGCGGGGACATCGACGAGATCGCCGCGGCGGCGGAGCGCAAGGGGCTCAAGATCGTCAAGATCCTGCTCACCCATGGCCACGTCGATCATGTCGCCGGGACCAAGGCGCTGAAGGAGAAGCTCGAGGTTCCGGTGGAAGGACCGCAAGCGGAAGACAAGTTCCTTCTCGAACAGCTGCCCGAGACCGCGCGCGGCTACGGCTTCCCGCCTGCGCCGAGCTTCACCCCGGACCGCTGGCTCAACGACGGCGAAACCGTGAGCTTCGGCAACGTCACGTTGAAGGTGCTGCACTGCCCGGGACACACGCCGGGGCACGTGGTGTTCTTCAACGACAAGGAGCGGGTGGCGATCGTCGGCGACGTGTTGTTCCAGGGCTCGGTCGGCCGCACCGACTTCCCGCGCGGCAATTCCAAGGATCTGATCAACTCGATCCGCACCAAGCTTTGGCCGCTCGGCGACGACGTGGTGTTCATCCCTGGGCACGGCCCGCTGTCGAGCTTCGGCGACGAACGCAAGACCAACCCCTACGTCCGCGATGGCATCGCCTGATCAGAGAAGTTTTTTCTGGCGGAAGCTGATGTAGCGCCCCGGCGCGACGATCACGTGGTCGAGCAGGACGATGTCGACGGTGGCCAGCCCCTGCTTGATCTGGCGGGTGGTGTCGACGTCGGCCTGCGACGGCGTCGGGTCGCCGGAGGGGTGGTTGTGAACCATGATCACCGAGTGCGCCCGTACGTCCAGCGCCCGCTTGACCACCTCGCGCGGATACACCGGGGTGTGGTTGATCGTGCCGCGCTGCATTTCCTCGTCGGCGATCAGGCGCTTTTTGGTGTCGAGGAACAGCACGCGGAATTCCTCGACGTCGGCGCGCGACTGCGCCGCGAGGCAGTAGTCCATCAGGTCGTCCCAGGCCGAGAGCAGCGGCCGCTCCAGCACGCGCGACTTCAACAACCGGATCGATGCGCCATGCACCAGCTTGAGCGCGGCGGTGGCGGTCTCCTTGACACCTGGAACCGACATCAGGTCGCGGGGTTCGGCGGCGATCACCGAGCCGAAGTCGCCGAAGCGCGCCAGCAGGTCCTTCGCCAGCGGCTTGACGTCGCGGCGCGGGATCGCGAGGGCGAGGAGGAGTTCGAGGAGTTCGTAATCGGCGAAGCCGGGAGTCCCCTGGGTCAGGAGCTTGTCGCGCAGGCGCTGGCGGTGGCCGAAATAGTGGGGATCGGGAGCGGCGATGGCGGGGGGATCTTCTCCCCCGACCATCGGGGTAATCGCTTCCTCCAGGTCCGACGAAATCGGATCCGGGCTGACGGAGTTTGCGCTTTTCGCCTTACGCGGGCTCATAGGGAGGCAGCGTATAGCCTTTCGGAGACAAGGTGAAGACCTCACAACCGTCGGCGGTAACGCCGATCGAATGTTCGAACTGCGCCGAGAGTTTGCGGTCGCGGGTCACCGCGGTCCAGTCGTCGGCGAGGATCTTGGTGTCCGGGCCACCGGCGTTGATCATCGGCTCGATGGTGAAGAACATCCCTTCGTCGAGCACCGCGCCGGTGCCGCGGCGGCCGTAGTGCATCACGTTGGGCTCGGCGTGGAACACCCGCCCGAGGCCGTGGCCGCAGAAATCCCGCACTACCGAGAAGCGCTGCGCCTCGGCGTATTCCTGGATCACCGCGCCGATGTCGCCGAGGCGGGTGCCGGGGCGGACGATGTCGATGGCGCGCATCAGGCATTCGTAGGTGACGTCGATCAGCCGCCGCGCCTGCACGTTGACCTTGCCGACGGTGTACATCCGGCTCGAGTCGCCATACCAGCCGTCGAGGATCGGGGTGACGTCGATGTTGACGATGTCGCCGTCCTTCAGCGTCTTTTCGCTCGGGATGCCATGGCAGACGACATGGTTGATCGAGATGCAGCACGACTTCGGATAGCCGCGATAGCCGAGCGGCGCGTTGACCGCGCCGTGCGAGATCACGAATTCGGCGATCAGGCGGTCGAGCTCCTGGGTTTCGACGCCCGGCTGCACGAACGGCGTGATGTAGTCGAGAGTCTCGGCGGCAAGGCGGCCGGCGGCGTGCATCGATGCGAAATCGGCGCGGGTATGGCGGGTGATGGCGACGGAGCGATCCATGGGGGATGGGATTCCTTTATTCCAGCAGTGTCCGAACAGCTATACCGCCAGCGGCAGGGGCCGGTCCAGGGTCAAGCCGATGGTGCTGATCGCGCAGGTGTAGCAGAGCGCCTCGACCCCGGCGGCGCGCGCCTCGGCGAATGCCTGGGCATACGCCGGATCGATATCGGACGCCAATGCGAAATGGGTGCAGTCAGTGCGCTGCACCAGATAGAGCATCACCGCGCGGTCTCCGGCGGCCACCGCGGCGGCCATTTCGCGCAGGTGCTTCGCGCCGCGCGCGGTCACCGCGTCGGGGAACTCGGCGTGGCAGCCGCAGCCGATCTCGGGGCGGCGCAGGTGGACGTTCTTGATCTCGACGAGGCAGCGCGGCCGGTCGGGCGCGGTGAGGAGAATGTCGATGCGGGAGTTCACGCCGTAGGGGACCTCGCGCTTCAGGGTCTCGTAGCCCGCGAGCTCGGGCACCCGTCCGGCCAGGATCGCCTCGGCGACGATCGCGTTGGGGTGCGCGGTGTTGACGCCGACGAGGCCGTCCTCGACCTCGGCGAGCTCCCAAGTGAAGGCGAGCTTGCGCTTCGGGTTCGCGGCGGGGGAGAGCCACACCCGCATGCCCTCTTCCTTGAGGCCGGTCATCGCGCCCGAGTTGGCGATATGCGCGCAGATCACCGTGCCGTCGTCGAGGCGGACGTCGGCGAGGAAGCGTTTGTACCGGCGGATCAGCGTGCCGGGGACGAGGGGAGCGTGAAAGTTCATCGGGGCTCGGGTTTCCAGGCGGTCAGGGTGACGAGATCGAAGGTCGCGACGATGCGGCCGTCGTCATTGGAATAGGTTTCGCCGTAGGCGGCGAGGGCGGCGCTCAAGGTTTCGCGCCGGAGCGGCGTCTTGCGGCGCTCGGCGAGGGCGTTGGTTTCCCCCATCGCGCGCAAGTCGGCCATCAGGCGGAGCGGATCGGCATAGTCGACGGTGAAGCGGTCGCGGTCGGCCACCGGCTCGGCGAAGCCCGCGCGCTGCAGCAGCGCGCCCGCATCCTTCAAGGTGAGCATCGGCAGCACGCGGGGGCTGACCCCGCCCTCGACCGC
>LUYR01000298.1 GCA_001603335.1 Rhodospirillales bacterium Alpha_05
CCCGCCGCGTCGCCGCGCCGCAGGATTTTGCCGACACTCGCCTGCCCGAATGACTTGCGGCGACGCCCGTTGCCGGAGCGTCGCCGCAAAACCCGCCGGAGCGGTGCGAAGGGCTAGATTCGTCCCATTAGGACGAGAATCAACACAATCACCACCACCAGGCCCAAACCGCCGCTGGGGTAGTAGCCCCAACCGCCGGAATAGGGCCAGCTCGGCAACGCGCCGATCAGCAGAACGATCAAAACGATCAGAAGAATCGTGCCTACGCTCATGGTTTTTCTCCCTGGCGAAACGTCCCCTGGAGGCCTGCGACACGCGGGCCAAACGGTTGTGCGAAAAGCGCAATCATTCACGTCTGTCGAAGGGATAAACGCGCTGGACGTCGAAAAGGCTCCTTCCGACGCCGATTTCGCAAAAATCCGGTCGGGGGCCGTTCAGAGGCCCGAGGACGCGGCGTTGAGCGCGAGCTCGGCCTCGACGAACTCGGCGAGGCGCTCGAGCTCGGCGTCGGGAATGCCGCAGGCGCGGAGGCCGTCGCGGGTGCGGAACAGGTACTCGGCGGCGGTGCCGAGGGTGCCCGAGGCGGTGGCGAGAACCTTGACCACCGCGTCGATCACCAGGTCGCCGGCATAGTTGACGTGGGCCTTGTCCATGGTGAACGCGAGCGCCTTGCCGAAGCACGCGCCGTCCTGGCCGAACAGGTCGAGCCAGCGCGGCACGTAAGCCCCGGTGACCATCTCACGGCGCCAGAGCAGCGAAAGCTCGTTCCACACGTCCGCCTCGGCGAGGCGAAGCGCCACACCCTCGCAGCTGCCGCCCTCGTCGAGGCCGAGAACCAGCCCCGGCCGGTCGGCGGTGCCCCGCCCCGCCTTGCTGGCGAGGCAGAAGGCGCGGTGCCAGCCTTCGATCCGCGCAATGCGGCGCTCGACGGTGTGGACGGTGGGATTCCAGATCAACGAGCCGTAGGCGAACAGCCAGACATCGCCGCCCTCGGGCCGCTCGGCGAGGGCGGCGCTGAGCGAGGCGTCGCGCTCCTCGGCAGTCAGCACCCGCTGGCACGGCGCATCGCGGATGATGATCGATTCGAGCCCACCCGCCTCGAGGAACGAGCGGTTCATCCGGTGTTCGTCTGCTGCATCGGTCATCGCACCGCCCAGGGTTCCAAAGCTTCGACACTCTCCAGAATAAGGTCGGGCTTCTTAACGAATCCGTCAATTCCCAAGGTTCCCGCGCGGATGGCGCGGCGGCGCGGCGCGGGATTGGATTTGCTCCCGGCCCGCGGCTACGCTACGGTGCTTGTATCCCCTCCCCCAGGATAGGATCTGCGATGAACTCCCACACCCACACGAGCCACGCCGACATCGTCAAGCGCCTGAAGCGCACCGAGGGCCACCTCCGCGCGATCGTCGCGATGATCGAGGATGGCCGCCCCTGCGTCGACGTGGCGCAGCAGATGCAGGCGGTCGAAGCGGCGATCCACGGCGCGAAGCAGGCGTTCATCCGCGACCACATCGACCACTGCCTCGAAGACCACCTCGCCGCAGGCTCCTCCCCGGCGGAAACCCTGCGCGAGTTCAAGGACATCGCGAAATACCTCTAGCCCCCAAGCGCACAACGGACCCCATACGATGGACCTGATTTCCCTGATCGAAGCCGGCGCGACCTCGCCGCTCGCCCTGTTCTTCGCCGCGCTGCTGCTCGGCGGCCTGCACGGCCTGGAACCCGGCCACTCGAAGACGATGATGGCGGCGTTCATCGTCGCGGTGCGCGGCACGCCGGGCCAGGCGGCGCTGCTCGGCGTCTCAGCCGCGCTCTCCCATACCGTGATCGTCTGGGTGTTGGCGCTCCTCGCGCTGGTCTATGGCGACGCATTGATCGGCGAACGCCTCGAGCCCTGGTTCATGATCGTCTCGGGCGGCATCGTGGTGGCGATGGGCGCGTGGATCTTCCTCCGCAGCCGCCACGCCCACCATCACCATCACCATCACCACGATCACGACCATGATCACGGACATGATCACCACCACGATCATCCGCATCCGCACGTCCACGACGAGCCGGAGATGGACGCCCACGCCCGCGCCCATGCCGACGCCATCGCAAAGCGCTTCGGCGGCGGCACCACCAGCACGGCCCAGACCATCCTCTTCGGCCTCACCGGCGGGATGATCCCCTGCCCCGCCGCGATCACCGTGCTGATCCTCTGCCTGCATCTGAAAAAGCTCAGCCTCGGCATCACCCTGGTGGCGGCGTTCAGCATCGGCCTCGCGCTCACCCTGGTCGCCGTCGGCATGGCCACCGCCATCGGCCTGCGCTACGCCGCCGCGCGCACCACCAAGCTCGACGCTCTGTTCGCCAAGGCCCCGTACATCTCCGCCGTGCTGATCGCGTCGATCGGCCTGTTCATGGCGCGGTCCGGCTACGCCCACCTCGCGCCCTGACCCAAAACGAAAAAGGCTCCCGAAAGGGAGCCTTTTGTTAGTCCTGCGGACTGGCGGAGGGACCGGGACTCGAACCCGGGGACGGGGTTAAATCCGTCACGGATTAGCAATCCGCTGCATTACCGCTCTGCCACCCCTCCGCATCCGACCGTGCCGCCGGGGCGTCACGGGCAAGAGCCGAATGTCTAGCCGAAGCGCGCTCCGGCGTCAACAATCCAACTGGCTGCTTTCACAGCTTTTCCGCATCGGGTTTACGACGGCGGAATCGCCATGCCGACCTGCACCGCCGTGCGCATCTTGAGCTCGACGTGCCATTTCTGGATATGCGGAAAATCCTTGAGGTCGATGCCGTGAAGTTCGTGCCTGTCGACCCACGGGAACACCGCGATGTCGGCGATGGTGTAGGTCAGCCCGCCGACGTACGGGCAATCCGTCAGCCGCTGTTCGAGAACGCCGTAAAGACGCTTGGTCTCCTTGGTGTAGCGGTCGATGCCATAGGGCACCTTTTCCGGCGCGAAGTGCAGGAAGTGATGGGCTTGCCCCAGCATCGGCCCGACGCCCGCCATCTGGAACATCAGCCAGGTGATCGTCTCCGCCCGCGCGCGCGGCTCGACCGGCAGCAGATTGCTCGCGGTCTTTTCGCAGAGGTAGATCATGATCGCGCCGGATTCGAACACCGACAGCGGCTTTCCATCCGGCCCGTCGTGGTCGACGATGGCCGGAATTTTGCCGTTGGGATTGATCGCCAGGTATTCGGGCGTGGACTGGCCGCCGTTGCGGATGTCGACGACGTGGGTACTGTACTCGAGACCAAGTTCCTCCAGCAGTATCGAAACCTTACGGCCGTTCGGCGTGGCGAACGTGTAAAAATCGATCACGTTTGGTGTCCTTTCCTTTAGCCCTCATCTCATTCAAAGATGGGTACGAAGGACCTCTGCCAAAAGCTCAAATTCCTTTTTCCTCGGCGAAGAGGCACGCCAAACGAGTGCAATTCCGCGGCTCGGCTCGGGACGGTCGAATCGCCTTGCCACCACGCCCGATCCGTCGAAGGCGACGGTCGGCAGGGCCATCTCCGGAATCAGCGTCAGGCCGAGCCCGTTCGCCACCATCTGCACCAGGGTCCCGAGGCTGGTGGCCTGCACCGCCTCGTTCGCCTTGAGCGGATGACCGGCGCAGGCGCCGAGTGCGTGCTCGCGCAGGCAGTGTCCGTCTTCGAGCATCAGCATCTCCTCGGCTTCGAGGTCGGCCGGGTCGATCTCGGTCTTTGCGCAAAGCGGGTGCCCGGCGGGCATGCCGACGAGGAGGTGGTCATCGCCCAAGGGGATCGTGGCGAGGTCGCCGAGATCGTAGGGCGTGGCCAGAACCGCGCAATCCATCCGCCCGGCGTGCAGCGCGTCGATCAGGCGCGCCGACTGATCCTCGCGGAGGTAGAGCTTGAGATCGGGATACGCCTCGCGCACCGCAGGCATCACCCGCGGCAGGAAGTACGGCCCGATCGTCGGGATCACCCCGAGGCGCAGGCGACCGGCGAGCGGCCGCCGCCCGCTTTCC
>LUYR01000299.1 GCA_001603335.1 Rhodospirillales bacterium Alpha_05
GATGGCGCTTCGGCCCGCCGGCGGCGAGCGCCATCAGCGCCTCCATCGCCTGCGCGACCTCGGCCGAGGCGATGCGGAAATAGCGGTGTCGCCCCTGCTTCTCCACCGCCAGCACCTTGGCCTCGGCGAGCTTGGCGAGGTGGCCGCTGGCGGTCTGGGCGCTCACTCCGGCGTGCCAGGCGAGCTCGCCCGCGGTCAGCGCGCGGCCGTCCATCAGCGCGAGGAGGATGTTCGCCCGCGCCGCGTCGCCGATCAGGGCCGCGATCTCCGCCACGGCGTTGCCCGATGCGATGTTGCTCATGGCCGCAGCATAGCACGCCCATCGCCACCCGGCAGCGCCCCACACTTCGGCCGCGGCCGAAACATCGCGGCCGGTTTCGGTGCTAGATCCTTTGGAGTTTCAATTGCCTGGGATGAGCCGAGATGACTATCGCCGCCTGGCTCCGCCGCACCGCCGCCACCCTCTTCCGGATCTGGCCGGAGCGGCAGCGGCAACGCGACCGCCTCCTTGAGCTCACCGACGCACAGCTCCGCGACGTCGGGCTCAGCCGCGCCGACGTCCGCCGCGAAACCGGCAAGCCGTTCTGGCGGGATTAGAAGTCGAGGTCGGTGTAGTGCTTGGGCGGCGGAATGCCGGGGATGACGTCGGCGAGCAGCGGCCGGAAGGTGGGGCGGGACTTGATCCGCGCGTACCAGTCCTTCGCCTCGGGATGCTTCACCCACGGCACCTCGCCCGCGTAGTCGAGCACCGAGAGCTGCGCCGCCGCGACGATGTCGGCGAGGGTCATGCTCTCGCCCGAGAGCCAACGGCGCCGGTCCATCAGCCAGGCGATGTAGTCGAGGTGCATGTGGATGTTCTGGCGTCCGGCGCTGATCGCGCGGGAGTTCGGCGGGCCGCCGCCGTTGATCCGCTTGATCACCTTCTCGCCGACCACCGGGATCGTCACCTCGGCCTCGAACTTCGCCAGGAACCAGTGCAGCAGGCGGCGCACCTCGGCGCGCTGGCGCGCGTCGCGGCCGAGCAGAGGCGGGTCGCTGTGGGTTTCCTCGACGAACTCCAGCGCCGCCATCGCGCCCGCGACCACGCCCTCGTCCTCGACCAGCAGCGGCAGCTCGCCCGCCGGGTTGAGACGCAGGAACTCGGGCCGCCGCTCCCACGGGCGCTCCGCGCGCAACTCGAAGGCGATTCCCTTTTCGCTGAGTTGGAGACGAAGCGCACGCGACGACGCGCACAATACGTGATGAACCAGAACGATCATTCTCACCCAGACCTCGGCCGGACCGAGAGGTCCGTAGGGTTCATCATGTCTTAGAACAGGCGCTTGTCGTCAAGCAGCTTGACGTCCATTTTCACCCGCTCGATGGTTTTGATCCGTTCCTCGCCGATGTTCTTGGTCAGCTTTTCGAGCGCGACGCCGGAAACCAGCGAGGCGTCGACGCGCCGGATCATCGCGAGCAGCAGGATTTTCAGCCGCCCCTCGGTGAACAGGTACGAACTCGCGATGCCGCCCTTGATGTCGGAGCCGGAGTTGTAGTTGAGCGCCTTGACGATCCACTTCTTCTTCTCGGGGAAGTCGTTGCGGAAGTAGACGACGATGCGCGCGAGCGCGCGCTGCTGCACCTGGATCACCTTTTCGTCGTCGAAGAACGAATCCCACGAGAACGCCGGACCGTCGCGTTCCTCGAGAATCCGGCGGATGTCGCGGCAGGTCTTGGCCGACTTCTCGAAGAACTCGGCGCCGAGGATCTGGCGGGTGGCGTGGAACAGCGCCGGCAGGATCTCGCGCGGCAGGCGGTCCGGCGGCACCTTGGCGTCCTTCGGCGCGGTGCGCTCGATCAGGTAGTCCTCGAAGCTCTCGACGATCAGGCGATTGAACTCGTCGTTGCGCATCCGGTTCATCGTCATCGCGGCGTTGACCCGGTCGTACTGCGCGAACAGGCGCTGGTAGTAGGCGTCGAGCTCGGGGCTGCCGTCGGTGAAATAGGTGGCGATCGCCTCGACCTCGTCGCGGGTCAGGCCCTGGGCTCCGGCCTGGGCGAACTTCTCCCGCGTCGCGTTGAAGAACAGGTTCATCAACGCGCCGACGGTCGCGCGGTAGGGAGGCTCGCGTTTGGCCATGGTCCTCGGGTTCGTCTTTCGAAAGCGGAAATTCGCGCCAATCTAAACGAGATTCGGCAGCCGGGAAACCCCGCAACACAAACGCCGGGCCCGCGTGGGGTCCGGCGTCTGAATTTGATCGCGGCGCGGCGAAGCGGTTATTCGGCGGCCTCGGCGGCGCGCACCGGAACCTCGAGCTTGTCGAGCATTTCCTGGGGCACGATCTGCCAGAACTGGGTGACGAAGAACTCCCAGTTCAGCAGGATTTCCTTGGCGAAGCGCGACGCGGTCTCGGCGACGTGCTCCTCGATCAGGCTCTTGAGCTGCTGCTCGTAGTACGGCACCTGAATCCGCTGGCTGATCACCGAGCCGGGGTTGAGGCGCTCGGCGAGCTGGTTGTCGGGGTCGAAGACATAGGCCATGCCGCCGGTCATGCCCGCGGCGAAGTTGTGGCCCACCGGCCCGAGGATCACCGCGACGCCGCCGGTCATGTACTCGCAGCCGTTGGAGCCGCAGCCCTCGATCACCACTTCCGCGCCCGAGTTGCGCACCGCGAAGCGCTCGCCCGCCTGGCCTGCCGCGAACAGTTTGCCCGAGGTCGCGCCGTAGAGAACGGTGTTGCCGATGATCGTGTTCTTGTGGCTTTCGAGCCGCGAGGTGATCGGCGGACGCACCGTGATCAGGCCGCCCGAGAGGCCCTTGCCGACGTAGTCGTTGGCGTCGCCCTGGACCTCGAGCTTGAGGCCCTGCACCGCGAACGCGCCGAGCGACTGGCCCGCCGAGCCGCGCAGCAGCACGGTGATGTGGCCGGGACGCAGGCCGGTCATGCCGTAGCGGGTGACGATGTGGTGCGACATCCGCGTGCCGATGGCGCGCTGGACGTTGCGCACGTCGTAGGACAGCTGCATCTTCTCGCCGTCCTCGAGGGCGCGGCGCGCGTCCTTGATCATCTGGGCGTCGAGGGTGTCGGGCACCTCGTTGCGCTCGCCGTCCGGCAGAGTGCAGCGGCTCTGGCCGCCGCCGACGTCGGGCTGCACCAGGATCGGGTTCAAGTCGAGGTCGTCGAGGTGCGACGCGCCGCGGCTGACCTGATGCAGAAGGTCCGACCGGCCGACGATCTCGCCGAGCGACTTCACGCCGATCGAGGCGAGGATTTCCTTCACCTCTTCCGCGAGGAAGGTGAACAGGTTGACGACCCGCTGCGGCGTGCCCCGGAACTTGGCGCGCAGGTCTTCGTCCTGGGTGCAGACGCCGACCGGGCAGGTGTTGGAGTGGCACTGCCGCACCATGATGCAGCCCATCGAGATCAAGGACAGGGTGCCGATGCCGAACTCTTCCGCGCCGAGCATCGCCGCGATGACGATGTCGCGGCCGGTCTTGATGCCGCCGTCGGTGCGCAGGGTGACGCGGTGGCGCAAGCGGTTGAGGGTGAGCATCTGGTGCGCTTCCGCCAGCCCCAGTTCCCACGGCAGGCCGGCGAACTTGATCGAGGTCATCGGCGAGGCGCCGGTGCCGCCCGCGTTGGAGGAGATCGAGATGATGTCCGCCTTCGCCTTGGCGACGCCCGCCGCGATCGTGCCGATGCCCGAACGCGCCACCAGCTTGACGCAAACGCGGGCCCGCGGGTTGATCTGCTTCAAGTCGTAGATCAGCTGCGCCAGATCCTCGATCGAGTAGATGTCGTGGTGCGGCGGCGGGCTGATCAGCATCACGCCCGGCGTCGAGTGGCGCAGCTTGGCGATCATCTCGGTGACCTTGAAGCCGGGCAGCTGCCCGCCCTCGCCGGGCTTCGCGCCCTGCGCCACCTTGATCTCGATTTCGCGGCACTGGTTGAGGTATTCGGCGGTGACGCCGAAGCGGCCCGAGGCGACCTGCTTGATCGCCGAGTTCGGGTTGTCGCCTTCCGGCGTCGGATGGTAGCGCTCGGCCACCTCGCCGCCCTCGCCCGAGCACGACTTCGAGCCGATGCGGTTCATCGCGATGTTGAGCGCGCCGTGCGCCTCGGGGCTGAGCGCACCGAGCGACATGCCGGGGGTGAGGAAGTGCTTGCGGATCTCGGTGACCGATTCGACTTCCTCGGGCTTCACCGCCGGACCCGCCGACTTGATTTCCAAGAGGTCGCGGATGTTGATCGGCGGCATCGCGTAGACGCCCTGAGCGTATTCCTTATAGAGCGCGTAGTTGCCGTTGGCGCAGGCGTCCTGGACCTTGTGGATCAGGCGGCCTTCCCAGGCGTGGGCCTCGCCGCCGTTGCGATGACGGTAGAAGCCGCCCATCGGCAACAACGGGGTTTCCATGGCATAGGCGCGCTTGTGCTGCTCCACCAGCTGGTGTTGCAGGCCCGACAGGCCGATGCCGGAAATCCGCGAGTTCATTCCGGGGAAGAACTCGGCGACGAGGGTTCGGGAAAGCCCGACCGCCTCGAAGTTGTAGCCGCCGCGGTACGACGAGATCATCCCGATGCCCATCTTCGACATGATCTTCAACAGACCCTGATCGATCGCGGTCTTGTAGCGCGCGATGCACTCCTCGTAGGAGAGGCCGGGGAACAGGCCGCGACGATGGCGCTCGGCGATCGCCTCCTGGGTGAGGTAGGCGTTTACGGTGGTCGCGCCGACGCCGATCAGCACCGCGAAGTAGTGCGGGTCCATCGCCTTGCCGCAGCGCACGTTGAGCGAGGTGAAGGTGCGGAGGTGGTTGCGCACCAGGTGCGAATGCACCGCGCCGACCGCGAGGATCATCGGAATCGGCGCGCGCGCCTCGGAAATCCGCACGTCGTTCAAGATGATGTGGACGCAGCCGCCGCGCACCGCGTCCTCGGCCTCCCGCTGGATCCGCGTCAGCGCGGTGCGGAGCGCGTTGGGGCCGCCGTCGGGGGCGAAGGTGACGTCGATCTCGTGCGCGGTGTCGCCCATGTAGGCGCGCATCGCGTCGAACTCGGTGTTCGAGAGCACCGGGCTGTCGAGTTGCAGCAGGTTACACTGGTCCTCTTCCTCGGCGAGGATGTTGCCGAGGTTGCCGAGGCGGGTCTTGAGCGACATCACCCGGGTTTCGCGCAGTGAGTCGATCGGCGGGTTGGTCACCTGCGAGAAGTTCTGGCGGAAGAAGTGGTGCAGGCCGCGATAGTTGGACGAGAGCACCGCGAGCGGCGTGTCGTCGCCCATCGAACCGACGGCTTCCTTGCCGTCCTCGACCATCGGCTGGAGGATCAGCTCCATGTCTTCCATGTTGAGGCCGTAGACGAGCTGGCGGCGGCGCAGTTCGGCGGGCTCGAGCTCCGCCGGGGCGGGCGCGTCGGACTTGATCAGGTCGTCGATCTTGGTGATCCGCTTCACCCACTCGGTGAACGGCTTCTTCGACGCCAGCAGGTCTTTCAGCTCGCGGTCGTGGTAGAGGCGGCCCTGGCTCAAATCCACCGAGATCATCTGGCCGGGTCCGATGCGGCCCTTTTCGAGGATCGATTCCTCGGGCACGCGCACCATGCCGGTCTCCGAGCCGACCACCAGCAGGCCGTCGGCGGTGACGGTGTAGCGCAGCGGACGCAGGCCGTTGCGGTCGAGGCCCGCGACCACCCACTTGCCGTCGGTGGCGGCGATCGCCGCCGGGCCGTCCCACGGCGCCATGATGGTGTTGAAGTACCAGAACATCGCACGGTGCGATTCGGGCATCGCGCTATTCTGGCCAATGGATTCCGGGATCATCATCGACTTCACCATCGGCGCGGTGCGGCCCGCGCGCACCAGCAGCTCGAAGACGTTGTCGAGGGCGGCGGAGTCCGAGCCGCCCGGCTGGATCACCGGCTTCAAGTCGGTGATCGACGCGCCGAACACCTCTTCCGCCATCCGGGTTTCGTGCGACTTCATCCAGTTGACGTTGCCCGCAAGGGTGTTGATCTCGCCGTTGTGGGCAAGCATGCGGAACGGCTGGGCGAGACGCCAGGTCGGGAAGGTGTTGGTCGAATAGCGCTGATGGTAGATCGCGAAGTTCGAGACGAAGCGCTCGTCGAGCAGATCGGGATAGAACGAGGTGAGCTGCTCGGCGAGGAACAGGCCCTTGTAGATCACCGAACGGCACGACATCGAGCAGATGTAGAAGTCGGGGATGTTGTTCTGCCGCACCTGGTTCTCGATGCGGCGGCGGATGATGAACAGGTCGCGCTCGAAGTCCTCTTCCGAGACGTGCTTCGAGTTGACGATCATGATCTGCTCGATCTCGGGGCGGGTGGCGTTGGCCTTTTCGCCGATCACCGAGACGTTCACCGGAACCTGACGCCAGCCGTAGAGGCTGTAGCCGAACTGCAGAACCTCGTTCTCGACGATCGCGCGGCAGGCTTCCTGCGCGTTCAAATCGGTCTTCGGCAGGAAGATCATGCCGATCGCGAGGCGGCCCTTCTCCGGCACGTGGCCGGTGCGGCGGACGTGATCCTTGAAGAAGTCCTGCGGGATCTGCACGTGGATGCCCGCGCCGTCGCCGGTCTTGCCGTCGGCATCGACCGCGCCCCGGTGGAACAGCACCTTGAGCGCGCCGATCGCGAGCTCCACCACGTCGCGGCGCGGCTGGCCGTCGAGCGCTGCGATCAGGCCGACGCCGCAGGCGTCGGTGGCGTCCATCGGGTCGACAGCGCCC
>LUYR01000300.1 GCA_001603335.1 Rhodospirillales bacterium Alpha_05
CCTGCGCGAGAATCTCGCGCGCACCGGCCTCGAGGCCGAGGTGATCGCCGCCGACGCGGCGAGCTGGCAGCCCGAGGACCCCTTCGACGCGGTGCTGCTCGACGCGCCGTGCTCGGCCACCGGCACGCTGCGCCGCCATCCCGACGTCGCCTGGACCAAGACCGCCGCCGACGTCACCAAGCTCGGCAAGACCCAGGCGGCGCTTTTGAAGGATGTGGCACGGCTGGTGAAGCCCGGCGGGGTGCTGGTCTATTGCACCTGTTCGCTGCAACCCGGCGAAGAGACCGCCTCGCCCGCCAATCCGCCCGAGGGATTCGTGGCCGAGCCGATCCGGGCGGAAGACATCGGCGGCTGGGACTTCGCGATCCGCGCCGACGGCGCGCTCCGCACCCTGCCGTGCCACCTCGGCGAGATCGGTGGCATCGACGGGTTTTACGCCGCGCGGTTTCGCCGCGCCGGCTGAGGCTCAGCTCTCGGCAAGACGCGACTGGAACCGCCACGCGCTCGCGCACATGTCGGCGAGGGTGAGGCGCGCCTCCCAGCCGAGGAGGGTGCGGGCGCGCGTCGGATCGGCGTAGCAGCTCGCGATGTCGCCCGCCCTGCGGCCGACGACGACCGACGGAATCGGCCGCCCCGATGCGGCGGCGAACGCCGCGATCATCTCTTTCACGCTGTAGCCCTGCCCGGTGCCGAGGTTGAACACCTCGTAGCCCGGAGGCGTCCGCGACAGGTAGCCGAGGGCGGCGAGATGCCCCGCCGCGAGATCGGCGACGTGGATGTAATCGCGCACGCCGGTGCCGTCGGCGGTGTCGTAGTCGTCGCCGAATATTTCCACCCGCGGCAGCTTGCCCGCCGCCACCCGCGCGACGAACGGCATCAGGTTGTTGGGGATGCCGTTGGGGTTTTCGCCGAGGAGGCCGCTGTCGTGCGCCCCGACCGGGTTGAAGTAGCGCAGGATCGCGATCTTCCAAAGCGGCTCCGAAGCCGCGACGTCGCGCAGGATTTCCTCGATGTGAAGCTTTGTCTGGCCGTAGGGATTGGTCGGCCCCGTCGGATGCTTTTCATCGAGGGGCAGATACTTCGGGTCGCCGTAGACCGTGGCGCTGCTGCTGAACACCAGAGTCCGCACGTCGGTCGCCTGCATCGCGCGCAGCAGGCTGATCGTGCCGTTGACGTTGTTGTCGTAGTAGGCGATCGGCAGGCGCACGGATTCCCCCACCGCCTTCAGCCCGGCGAAGTGAATCACCGCGTCGATGTGGTTGCCGACGAGCACCCGCTCGAGCACGTCGGTTTCGCGGATGTCGGCCTGGACGAAGGAAATCTCGCGATTGCTGATCGCGTGCAGGCGGTCGAGAACGCCGATGTCGCTGTTGCTGAGGTTGTCGAGCAGGGTCACATCGTGACCTTCGCGCAGCAGCAGCGCGGCCGTGTGGCTGCCGATATACCCGGCGCCGCCGGTGAGGAGAATGTTCACGTGTTCGCCTTTTCCTTTGAGTCGGTCGCCGCCGCGGAGGGTGAAAACGCGACGGGAAGCGGTTGGATTTCGACGCGACGGATTTTATCACGCCGCGATCGCCGAAAATACCTACGTTATTGATACCAGACGCACGTATCCGACCGCGCTTGACGGCGAACAACCCGCACCGTAGCCTCCACCAAACCGCCATCGGCCCTGCTCCGGAGCACCCATGAACGCGATCCCGGCCATCGCCCCCGACACCCTGCGCCACCGTCTGACCGCGATCCTCATCGGCCTCGCGGTGCCCGCCGGAGCCCTCGGCTATTCCGCCGTCACCGGCGTCGCGTTTGCCGCGCTGCTGCTCGGCATCACGGTTCCCGACCGACGCGCCCACCTGCACCGCCTGCTTCTGGCGCTGCGCTTCCATCCAGTGGGGATGCTCGCGGTGCTGATGGCGCTGCTCTGGCTGCCCAACATCGCGGTTTCCCCGGCACGGCCGGAGAGCGCGGCGACCTGGGCGCGGGTCGTCCTGGTGCTCGCCGGGTCGGGCTATCTCTGGTCGGTGATCGACCGCAACCACCGCCTGCGCTGCCTCGGGCAGGACAGCCTGATCCTCGGGATGATGGTGATGCTGTCGCTGTCGGTGATCGCGCTCTTCGTCGCGCCCGATCTCGTCACCAAGCTCCGCAACATCGTGGGCGAAGACCCGTGGACGCGCTACCGCTCGTTCGCCTCGGTGGTCGCCTGCGCCTTGCCGATGATCGCCTGGATCGCCTGGAACCGTCGCGGCTGGCGGCGGCTCGCGGCGCTCGTCACCTGCGTTCCCGCGGTGATCCTCCTGGTCGGCAGCGGCGCGCAGGCGGCGGCGGTGGCGCTCGGCTTCGCAGTCGTGTTCCTGCTGTTCCTGATCGGCCTGCGCAACCCCGCCTATCGCGCCATGGTGGCGCTGGCGGGCGGCGCGGTGGTCGCCGGTTTCGCCGCGCTGATG
>LUYR01000301.1 GCA_001603335.1 Rhodospirillales bacterium Alpha_05
GTTGGCCGGGCGCGGCGGCTTGAACGCCACGTCCAGGCCCCAGCCGAGCATCGTCGCGAGGAACGCGGTGACGATGCCGTAGCCCGCCGTGCCGCCCCAGCTGCCGCCCGGCACCAGGGTCGAGCCCACCGCCATCGAGAACGACAGCGGCGACCAGCAGAGCGTGGTGGCGAAGCCGCGCTGGATCGCCAGCAGCATCCGCCGCAACCGCACGGCATTGAGGAACTTGCCGTCGGGGCCGGTCTCGGCCTGCTCGACGATGGTGCCGAGGAGGGAGATCGAGCCGTAGTTGAGCACCAGCGAGAACAGGTGGCCACCCATGGTGAGGGCAAGATAGCGCTTCGCCGGGGTGCGGGTGGCGAGGTAGAGGCCGCATTGGCGGATCGAGGCGGAGGAGCCCGCCGCGGTGCGCAGCGTCGACAGCGCGACGAAGAACGCGAGGATGAACCCCGCCGAGACCAGCGCCTTTTCCACCAAATCGACGCCGTCGTCGCGCGAGACCAGCGCAATGGCGGTCAGCACCACCGCGACGACGACGAACGCGCGCCGCGACCAGCGCACCTTGGCGAACACCAGGAGGACGTAGAGCCCGCCGAGCGCCCCCGCGAGAACCTTGAGCCAAACCGCGCCGGTGAGGGCGCCGAAGATCACGGAGAGGGTCGCAGCGACCAGCATCACCCCGCGGGTGAGCGCACTTATCGGCATCGGAGGCGACTTTCGGGGTACGGGAGCGTGAGTCGGACTATGGGCACAGTGTAATCGCAAAGAACCCCGCATTTCTGCGGGGTTCTTAACATCCGGCGAAGGTTATTCCGGCACCACCCGAACCGCGCCCTTGGACGCGTTGGAGGCCATCGTCGCGTAGGCTTTCAATGCCTGCGAGACGACGCGGTCGCGGCTCGCGGGCTTCCACGCCATCGGCCCCTTGAGCCTTTCCGCCGCGCGGCGGGCCTCCAGCTGTTCGTCGCTGAGGCGCACCGCGATCTTGCGGTTGGGGATGTCGATGTCGATGATGTCGCCGTTCTGGAGCAGGCCGATCGCCCCGCCCTCCGCCGCTTCCGGCGAGGCGTGGCCGATGCAGAGGCCCGAGGACCCGCCGGAGAAGCGGCCGTCGGTGACCAGGGCGCAGACCTTGCCGAGGCCGCGGCTCTTGAGATAGCTGGTCGGGTAGAGCATTTCCTGCATCCCCGGACCGCCCTTCGGCCCTTCGTAGCGCACGAGCACCACGTCGCCCGGCTTGACCTTGCCGCCGAGGATCTTGTCGACCGCCTCTTCCTGGCTGTCGCAGATCACCGCCGGTCCGGAGAAGGTGAGGATCGAGGCGTCGACGCCCGCGGTCTTCACGATCGCGCCCTCCTCGGCGATGTTGCCGAACAGCACCGCGAGGCCGCCGTCCTTCGAGAACGCATGGGCGACGTTGCGGATCACCCCGGCGTCGCGGTCGGCGTCGAGCGCGTCCCAGCGCTTCGCCTGGCTGAACGCCTCGGTGGTGCGCACGCCGCCGGGCGCGGCGCGATAGAACTCGGCGACGGTCTCGTCGTCGTTGCGCTTGATGTCCCAGCGCGCCAGGGCGTCGGCCATGGTCGGCGCGTGCACCGTCGGGCAGTCGGTGTTGAGCAGGCCGCCGCGCTCCAACTCGCCGAGGATCCCCATGATCCCGCCGGCGCGGTGCACGTCCTCGATGTGGACGTTGACGATGTTCGGCGCGACCTTGCACAGGCAGGGCACGCGGCGCGACAGGCGGTCGATATCGGCGAGGGTGAAGTCGACCCCGGCTTCCTGCGCCGCGGCGAGGAGGTGAAGCACGGTGTTGGTCGACCCCCCCATGGCGATGTCGAGGGTCATCGCGTTCTCGAACGCCTTGAAGCTCGCGATCGAGCGCGGCAGCACCGAGGCGTCGTCCTGCTCGTACCAGCGGCGGCAAAGGTCGACGATGGTGCGCCCGGCGGCGAGGAAGAGCTCCTTGCGGTCGGCGTGGGTGGCGACCACGGTGCCGTTGCCCGGCAGCGACAGGCCGAGGGCCTCGGTGAGGCAGTTCATCGAATTGGCGGTGAACATCCCCGAGCACGAGCCGCAGGTCGGGCAGGAATGACGCTCGTATTCCGCCACTTCGTCGTCGCTCATGCTGTCATCGGCGGCCTTGATCATCGCGTCGATCAAATCGACCGACTGGGTCTTGCCCTTGATCGTGACCTTGCCCGCTTCCATCGGCCCGCCGGAGACGAACACCGCCGGAATGTTGAGGCGCATCGCGGCCATCAGCATGCCGGGGGTGATCTTGTCGCAGTTGGAGATGCAGACCAGCGCGTCGGCGGTGTGGGCGTTGCACATGTACTCGACGGAATCCGCGATCAGGTCGCGCGAGGGCAGCGAATAGAGCATCCCGCCGTGACCCATGGCGATGCCGTCGTCCACCGCGATGGTGTTGAATTCCTTGGCGACGCCGCCCGCCGCTTCGATCTCGCGGGCGACCATCTGGCCCAAGTCCTTCAAGTGGACGTGACCGGGTACGAACTGGGTGAACGAATTGGCGATCGCGATAATCGGCTTGCCGAAGTCTCCGTCCTTCATGCCTGTGGCGCGCCAGAGCCCGCGGGCGCCGGCCATGTTGCGGCCGTGGGTGGAAGTCCGAGAACGATAAGCAGGCATGGCGATCGGCCCCTATGGATTGGAGACAAAAAGGCGGTTCCCGTCACCCTCGGGCGACGGGACCGGATCAGTTTTGATACGCCCGATGTCGTGCGTGCGTCAACGACACGCAAGGCTACATATGGTTGGGCAGGTAGGTCACGATCTCGGGGAAGACCGTGATCATCACCACCGCCAGCACCAGGATCAGGAAGAACGGGATCGCAGCCTTCGCGATGTAGAGGATGTCGCGCGAGCTCAACCCTTGCAGGACGAACAGGTTGAATCCCACCGGCGGGGTGATCTGCGCCATCTCGACGACGAGCACGATGAACACGCCGAACCAGATCGGATCGATCCCGGCGGCGGTGATCATCGGCTGGATCACCGCGGTGGTCAGCACCACCACCGAGATCCCGTCGAGGAAGCAGCCCATCACGATGAAGAACACCGTCAGCACCGCGAGCAGGCCGTAGGGCGACAGGTCGAACGACGCGATCCAGCGTGCCAGCCCCGCCGGAATCCCGGTGAAGCCCATCGCCATGGTGAGGAACGCCGCGCCCGCGAGGATGAACGCGATCATGCACGAGGTGCGGGTCGCGCTCATCAGCCCGTCGACGAAGGTGGCGCGGGTGAGGTCGTTGGTGCGCCACGCGAGGATCAGCGAGAGGAATACCCCCACCGCCGCCGCGTCGGTGGGCGAGGCGATGCCCGAGTAGATCGAGCCGATCACGCCGCCGATCAGGCAGACCACC
>LUYR01000302.1 GCA_001603335.1 Rhodospirillales bacterium Alpha_05
GCGAGCGCCGACGCCCCGAGGCCATCGCCGCGCTCAAGGCCAACGTGATGCGCCAGGAGGGCGCGGCGGGGGAGCGCGAGCCGAACGCCTTCCTCAAGCTCGACGAGGAGTTCCACCGCCTGCTCGCGGTCTGCGCCGATCTCGAAATGGCGTGGACGATCATCGAGGACGCGAAATCCCACATGGACCGGGTGCGCTTCCTCAGCCTGCCGCAGACCACGCCGCTCGCCGCGCTGGTGCGCCAGCACAAGGCGATCGTCGCCGGGATCGAGGCGGGCGACACCGCCGCGGCGCTTGCCGCGCTCACCGAGCACTTCGGCGAGATCGACAAGTCGCTGCCCGCGCTCGAGGCGGAGTTCCCCGAGCTGTTCGATCACGACGAAGCGCGCCCCGAGGCGAAGGCCGCGGCGCGCTGAAAATCCCGAATTCCGGTCAGAAGATCAGGGGCGGAGCACCATGCACGCCCGCGATTCCCGCTTGAGCTGGGCGCAGGCGCGCTGCGCATCGTTCGCCGAGAGGCCGACGACGCGGGCGCGGTAGAGGGTGCGGGTGTTGGCGGTGAACGGCTCGATCCGCACCGCGGCGGCTGCGGCGGCATCGGCGGTCTGCACCGCCATCGCCGACGAGGCGGCGGTTTCGGCGGCGCGACGGTCGGAATACGCGCCGACCTGGATCGCCCAAGCGCCGGCCTGCGCCGACTTGTGCACCGGCACCGCCGAATGCTGGAGCGCGGCGACGGTGGTGAGGCGCTGCGGCGGCGCGGGCTTGCGCGGCGGCAGCACCGGGCTTTGGCCCGAAGCGGCGGAGGCGATGCCGACGCTCGGCGGCACGAACGACGAGGTGATGTCGGTGACGATGCTGGCGCTGGCGTCCGCGTCGCCCTGGGCGGTGCTCGCCGCTTCGATGCCTTCTGGGGCGGAGGCGACTGAGATTTCGTTCTTCGGGTTGAGCGGCGGGCGCGGCGTCTTGGCGCTGGCGTAGGCGACGTCGGCGAAGCCGCGGTCGAGCAGGTCGGCGGTGCGTTGGTCGCGCCAGCGCGCGGTGTTGCCGCCCATCACCACCGCGATCAGGCGGCGGCCGTCGCGCCGCGCGGAGGCCGCGAGGTTGAAGCCCGACGCCGCGATGAAGCCGGTCTTGAGGCCGTCGGCCCCGGGATAGCTCTTCACCAGGTTGTTGTGGGTCGGGATCACCTGGCCTTCATACTCGAACTCGGTCAGGCTGAAGTACTTGTAGTACTTCGGGAAGTCGCGTTGCAGCGCGAGCGCGAGGCGGGCGAGGTCGCGCGCCGTGGTGACCTGTTGCTTGTTCGGCAGGCCCGAGGCGTTGCGGTAGACGGTGTGCGACATGCCGAGGAGCTGCGCCTTGCGCGTCATCCGCTTGGCGAATTCGGTTTCGTTGGGCGCGAGGTTTTCCGCGATCGTCACCGCCACGTCGTTGGCCGACTTGATCACGATCGCCTGGATCGCGGTCTGCACGGTGATCGTCTCGCCGCGGCGCAGCCCGAGGCTCGACGGCTGCTGGCGCTCGGCGCGCGGCGTCACCTTCAAGGGCGTGCGGAGGTTGACCTTGCCGGTCTCCATGTCCTCGAAGAGGAGATAGAGGGTCATCATCTTGGTCAGCGAGGCAGGGTAGTTCTGGTCGTCGGCGTGATCGGCGAAGAGGGTCTGGCCGGTGTCGGCGTCCATCACCAGCGCCGCGTACTTGGCGTGGGCGGAATGCCCCGACAGCACGAACATCAGGCCGACCAGCGCGAGCAACGGAAAGCGGAGACGGCGACGCATTGCCGGAACGAGGTTCGTCCGGAGGCGCGGGGAGGCTTCTGCCGTCACGCGCTCGATCATGGCACTCACCCTCAAGACATACCAAACCGGGAGCGCGACCGTCGCGGCATCCCCCTTTCGCGCAGGGGGCTCCCCCCCGCAACACCTCGCCACCATACGGCATTGGCGACTCGGCTGTCTACGTCGTTTTTCGCAGTTTCCTGCGGGGTTCGCCGATAGGCCTGGATTCTTCGGCGACGAAGCCCCAGAATCCCTTGAACCAACACGGAAAGAGGTTTGAGGCAATGGTAGTCAAGGTTTTGCGGGGCGTGGGCGCGGCGGTGCTGCTGGCGGCGATCGGCACGGCGTGCGCGCCGACCGGCGACGTTCAGGATCCGGCGGTGCGGCGGCTGACCTGGTTCTCGTACATCTCGGGCGACGACATGCAGTGCGAGACCGGGATCGACCGGATGCGCCTCGTGCACAACGCGATCTGGGATGAGGACGTGCGGGTGGTCGAAGCCACCGAGGTGCCGGGCGCGGACGCGAAGGTGAGCGAGAACCTGCTTCTCCGCATCGACTGGACCGACATCCGCATCGACCCGGAAGCGCTCCGTGCGCCCTGGCGCGGCGAGGTGCGCGAGGGTGCTTGGAGCAAGGCGCAGTATGCGGCGGTGGTCGACGCGCTCAAGGTCGACGGTGCGTTCACGCCGCTCGCCCAGCCGCTCGCTCTCAAGGGGCAGGGGTTCTTCTGGACCGGGGCGGGCTGCGTCGACGGCAAGCGCTGGTTCCACGCCTGGGCCTACCCCTCGGCGGCCTACGACGCGCTGACCTTCCCCAAGGTTCTGGAAGGCTTGGTGCCGTCGGGCAAAGCCTTCGCGGTGGCCCACCCGATTGATCAACCCTACCCGGAGCAAAACCCGAAGGCCTCGCGGGATTTCACCATGAACGCCACTTCTACGGGGATTTCCGGGCGTTTGGGGCTGCCCCGCCCGCCGCTCAACCGCTTCCTCCCCTAGGGTAGCGTCGGCGTCAGTTTTATTAACAGGGGCCCTTTCCGCGTCCTGGCCCCTATCCCATATCAAATTTGGACGTAGCGGCGCGGGGGCGTCGCCAGGAGGCAAGGTCTATGGAGCGATTTCGCGCGGTGTCCCAAACTCACAATCTACCGCGAATGGGGGACGAACGCTCGGCGGACGAAGACGACGGTCGTGTCGGTATTTCCGTACAAACGCGCGCGGTGGTGAAACGACCTTCGATGTACCGCGTTCTACTACTGAACGACGACTACACCCCAATGGAATTCGTGGTTCACGTTCTCGAGCGGATTTTCAACAAAAGCCATGAAGAGGCTACGGAAATCATGCTCAAGGTGCACCACCGGGGGGTCGGCGTCTGCGGCGTCTTCACCTTTGAAGTCGCCGAGACCAAGGCGGGGCAGGTGATGGATCTGGCCAGACGCAACCAGCATCCGTTGCAGTGCACCATCGAAAAGGAGTAATGCCGATGCTGTCACGCAACCTTGAACGCAGCTTGCACCGCGCCCTCGCCGAAGCGACCGCCCGCAGGCACGAATACGCGACACTCGAACATTTGCTCTACGCGCTCTCGGAAGACCGCGACGCAGTCGCGGTGCTGCGCGCGTGCGGCGTCGATGTCGACAAACTTCGCACCGATATCGAAGCCTTCATGGAAACCGAGCTCACCGCGCTGGTCGGCGAGGAAACCGGCGACCCGAAGCCGACCTCGGGCTTCCAGCGGGTGGTGCAGCGCGCAGTGATCCATGTGCAGTCCTCGGGCCGCGAGGAGGTCACCGGCGCGAACGTGCTGGTTTCGATGTTCTCCGAGCGCGAAAGCCACGCCGTCTATTTCCTCCAGTTGCAGGACATGACCCGTCTCGACGCGGTCAACTACATCGCCCATGGCATCGCCAAGAACGCCGACCTGACCGAACAGCGCCCGGTGCGCGGAGCAGAGGAGCAACCCGCCGCAGGTACCACCACGTCGACCCAGAATTCGCAGAAGACCGCGTATGAGGCGCTTGCCGCCTACTGCGTCAACCTCAACGACAAGGCGCGCCAGGGCCGCATCGACCCGTTGATCGGCCGCGACGCCGAGATCGAGCGCACCATCCAGGTGCTCTGCCGCCGCTCGAAGAACAACCCGCTCTACGTCGGCGATCCCGGCGTCGGCAAGACCGCGCTGGCCGAGGGGCTCGCGCTCCGCATCGTCGACGGCGCGGTGCCCGAAGTGCTGGCCGACGCCACGGTGTTCGCGCTCGACATGGGCGTGCTGCTCGCCGGGACGCGCTATCGCGGCGACTTCGAGGAACGCCTGAAGCAGGTGATCAAGGAGATGGAGACCTACCCGGGCGCGGTGATGTTCATCGACGAGATCCATACCCTGATCGGTGCGGGCGCAACGTCGGGCGGCTCGATGGATGCCTCGAACCTGCTCAAGCCCGCGCTCGCCTCGGGCAGCCTGCGCTGCATCGGCTCGACCACCTATAAGGAATTCCGCAACCAGTTCGAGAAGGACCGCGCCCTGGTGCGGCGGTTCCAGAAGATCGACGTGCCGGAACCGACCCGCGACGACGCGGTGAAGATCCTGCGCGGGTTGAAGCCCTACTACGAGGCCTTCCACGGCGTGCGCTACACCATGCCGGCGATCGAGGCGGCGGTTGACCTTTCGGTGCGCTTCATCTCGGACCGCAAGCTCCCCGACAAGGCGATCGACGTGATCGACGAGGTCGGCGCGGCGCGGATGCTGCTGACTCCGGCGAAGCGCCGCCGCACCGTGACCGTGGCCGACATCGAGGCGGTGGTGGCGAAGATCGCCCGCATCCCTCCGAAGGCGGTGTCCAAGGACGACCGGGCGGCGCTCAAGACTCTCGAACGCGACCTCAAGACCATGGTGTTCGGCCAGGACAAGGCGATCGACGAACTCGCCGCCGCGATCAAGCTCGCCCGCGCGGGCCTGCGCGACCCCGACAAGCCGATCGGCAACTACCTGTTCTCGGGCCCCACCGGCGTCGGCAAGACCGAGGTGGCGCGCCAGCTCGCCAAGGTGATGGGGATCGAGCTGATCCGCTTCGACATGTCGGAATACATGGAGCGGCACACCGTCTCGCGGCTGATCGGCGCACCTCCGGGCTACGTCGGCTTCGACCAGGGCGGCCTGCTCACCGACGCCGTCGACCAGCATCCGCACTGCGTGCTGCTGCTCGACGAAATCGAGAAGGCGCACAACGACGTCTACAACCTGCTGCTTCAGGTGATGGACCACGGCCACCTCACCGACCACAACGGCAAGTCGGTCGACTTCCGTAACGTGATCCTGATCCTCACCACCAACGCCGGGGCCTCCGACCTCGCCAAGGCGCCGCTCGGCTTCGGCCGGGGCAAGCGCGAGGGAGAGGACACCGAGGCGATCGAACGCCTGTTCACGCCGGAGTTCCGCAATCGCCTCGACGCGATCATCGCCTTCGCCAGCCTCCAGCAGGAGACGGTGATGAACGTGGTGGACAAGTTCGTGATGCAGCTCGAGATGCAGCTGAGCGACCGCGCGGTGACCATCGAACTGAGCCCGGCGGCGCGGGAATGGCTTTCGGAAAAGGGCTTCGACGAATCCTTCGGCGCGCGTCCGCTCGCCCGGGTGATCCAGGAGCACGTGAAGAAGCCGCTCGCGGAAGAACTGCTGTTCGGGCGTCTGTCGCACGGCGGCGCGGTGCGCGTCGACGTGGCGGATGGCGCGCTCACCTTCGACATCCGCGCCGACGCCCCGAAGAAGTCAAAGGGGCACAAGGGCGCGGACGAAAACACCGAGGATGGCGAACTGCTGTCGGTCTGACGCAGTTCGCCGGAGTGGGGGGAAGATGACTGGACGGATCGGCGGGATCACCGCCATCGCGGCGGTATGCCTGGGCCTCGGCCTCGGCACCGCCGCTTTCGGCGGTACGGCGGAAGGCCGCGCCGCCTTGCAGGCGGGCGACTTCGCCACCGCGCTCAACCAGCTTGGGGCCGCCGCGCGCAACGGCGACCCGGTGGCGCAAAATCTCTACGCGACGATGTTGAAGGACGGACGCGGCGTCGCCTCACCCGACGCTGCGGCCGCGGTTGCGTGGTATCGCCGCGCCGCCGAGGCGGGCAACGCCGACGCGCAGCTGAACCTCGGCTTCATGCTGTTCCACGGCGACGGCGTGCCGCGCGACCGCGAAAGCGGCTTAATCTGGTACGAAAAGGCCGCCAACGCGGGGCTCGCGGCGGCCCAATACAACGTCGCCAAGGTCTACTGGGATGCCGACGGCGTGCCGCGCGATGCGGAAAAGGCGCGGCGGCTGTTCACCGCCGCCGCCGAGCAGGGGCTGGCTCCGGCACAGTTCGGCCTCGGCGTCGCGCTGCTCTCCCCGCCGAGGCCGGATGCGGCGGCGGCGTTCAACTGGTTCCTGCGCGCCGCGCGCCAGGGCGAGGCCCCGGCCTACGCCAAGCTCGCCGGGATGTATCTGCTCGGCAGCGGCGTCGCGAAGGACCCGGTGGCGGCACATTCCTGGGCGCTGATCGCCGAGGCGGCGGGCGACCCGCTCGCCGCCCAACTGCGGATGAAGTTGGAGAACGATCTGACTCCGGAACAAAATGCCGCCGCCCGAACCCAGGCCGCGGCATTCGTCCCCCGTCCGGAACGTCCCTGATCCGGAAGTTCAGGTTTTCGCGAGGCCATTCGGCCGCACCGGTGCCGGACGGAGGCGCATCGCCGCCAGCAGGTCTTGCGGCGTCGCGGCAACCTCGAGCGCAGCGCGGTGGCCGGGCTGGAGGAAGCCCTCGGTCACCATGTGGTCGAGGAACCCGGCCATGCGGTCGTAGTAGCCCTCGACGTTGAGCACGGCGCAGGGCTTGGGGTGGAGGCCGAGCTGCCGCCAGGTCCAGACCTCGAACATTTCCTCGAGGGTGCCGATGCCACCCGGCAGGATCGCGAAGCCGTCGGAGAGCTTCGCCATCATCGCCTTGCGCTCATGCATCGAATCGACGACGTGGATCTCGGTGAGGGCCGAATGCCCGACCTCGCGCTCCATCAGGAAGCGCGGGATCACGCCGACCGCTTCACCGCCGTTCTTCATCACCGCATCCGCCACGCGGCCCATCAGGCCGACGTTGCCGCCGCCGTAGACGAGGCGGATTCCCGCCTCCGCCATCAGCGCGCCAAGGGCGTCCGCCGCCGCGCCATAGGCCGGTCGGATACCCGGACTCGAACCGCAAAACACACACACCGAAACCAGTTCCGACATCTCGACTCCCTGTCCGTTTTGATCGACGCGCGGATACTACCGCCACAGCGGCACCGGGCAAGGCCGGAATCCGCCACTCGGGGGCATTCGCCGCGTGCGTCTATAGCTAACGTCTTGATTCGCTTTTTGCTGCATGAGAAAAGTATGGCAAGTGGCATATCCAAAGGCCGCCCTACGGGAGACTTCCATCATGTGGCTCATAGTGCTTCTGGTGCTCGCCATCGCGTTCATCATTTTCGCGACGGCAAAGCTCAAGCTTCACCCGTTTCTGGCTCTGCTGCTCACCGCGTTCGGCTTCGGCTTGCTTGCCGGAATGCCGCTCGGCGAGGTGGTGAAGTCGGTCAACGACGGGTTCGGCGGAACGATCGGCTATATCGGTATCGTGATCCTTCTCGGCTCGATCATCGGGTCGTTCCTGGAGAAGTCCGGCGGTGCCTGGCGGCTCGCCGAGAGCATTCTTTCCGTTACCGGCAAGCGCAACGTGCCGATGACGATGTCGATCATGGGCTACGTGGTGTCGATCCCGGTGTTCTGCGATTCCGGCTTCGTCATCCTTTCGTCGCTCAACAAGGCCCTGGCCAAGCGGGCGGGCGTGACCCTGGCTTCGGGCGCGATCGCCTTGTCGCTCGGTCTCTACGCCACCCACACCATGGTGCCGCCGACGCCGGGCCCGATTGCCGCCGCCGGCATTCTCGGCGCCGACCTCGGCCTGGTGATCATCTGGGGCCTGGTGATCGCCGCGATCGCGACCTTCGCCGGTTGGGTGTTCGCGGTGACCGTCGCCGCCAAGGTCGACGTGCCGCCCTACAAGGAAGGCGAGGAACCGACGCTGATGCCGTCGCTGGTCGACGCGCCGTCGCCGCTCAAGAGCCTGCTGCCGATCGTCCTGCCGATCCTGTTGATCGTGCTGCGTTCGATCGCGCTGTTCCCGACCAAGCCGTTCGGCACCGGCGTCGCGCTCCAGGCCCTCGACTTCCTCGGACAGCCGGTGGTGGCGCTGCTGATCGGCTTCTTCTTCGCCCTGCTGCTGCCGAAAAAGCTCGAAACCTCGATGCTCTCGGGTTCGGGTTGGGTCGGCGAGGCGGTGCTCGCCGCGGCGACGATCATCATCATCACCGGCGCGGGCGGCTCGTTCGGCAAGGTGCTGCAGAACTCGGGCATCGCCAAGATGGTCGGCGAGCAGCTCTCCACCGCGCACCTCGGCATCTTCCTGCCGTTCATCATCGCGGCGGGGATCAAGACCGCGCAAGGCTCCTCGACGGTGGCGATCATCACCACCGCCGGGATCATGGCGCCGCTGCTCAGCCCCCTCGGCCTCGATTCCGACACCGCGCGCGCCCTCGTGGTGGTGGTGATCGGCGCGGGCTCGATGGTGGTCAGCCACGCCAACGACAGCTTCTTCTGGGTGGTGACCCAGTTCTCCAACATGGACCCCAAGACCGGCTACCGCCTTCAGACCGGCGGCACCCTGGTGCAGGGTCTGGTCGGTGCGATCGCGGTCTGGATTTCCGCCGCGATCTTCCTCTAGGTCGTCCCCGCGCACGCAAAAACGCCGCCCTTCGGGGCGGCGTTTTTTGTTTTGCGGATCAGGCGGAAGGATCGACGAGGATCAGCCGCAGGTCGTTGACGTTGGTGAGCGTCGGCCCGGTGACGACGAGGGCGTCGAGGGCCTGGAAGTAGCTGTAGGCGTCGTTGTTGGCCTGGAGCGCCAGCGCGTCGAGGCCGAGATCCCGGGCGCGCTGCCAGTGCTCGGGCGCGAGCCATGCCCCGGCGTTGTCCTCCGAGCCGTCGATGCCGTCGGTATCGCAGGCGAGGGCGAAGATGCCGGGCTCGCCCGCCGTGGCGATGGCGAAGGCGAGGAGGTACTCGGTGTTGCGGCCGCCGCGCCCGTTGCCCTTCACCTGCACCGTGGTCTCGCCGCCCGAGACGATGCAGACCTTTTCGCCCCGCCGCTTCGCCTCGAGCGCCATTTCGCCGTGGGCGCGGCCGACTTCGTGGGCGAAGCCCTCGATGCCGTCGCCGAGGTCGATCACCTTGTACCCCGCCGACGCGGCGGTTTCGGCGGCGGCCTTGAGGGTCGCCACCGGGCTGCCGACGAGGTGGTAGTCGGACTTCGCGAGGCGCGGGTCGCCGGGCTTCGGGGTTTCCCCCTCCGCCGCGCCGAGCAGGTCGGCGACGCCCTCGGGGCAGGAGATACCGTATTTCGCCAGGATCGCCTTGGCCTCGGCGAGGGTGGTGGGGTCGCCGACGGTCGGGCCGGAGGCGATCGTCGCCGGGGAGTTGCCGACGACGTCGGAGATCGCCAGGGTCACCACCGGCGCGGGCCACGCGGCGGCGGCGAGGCGGCCGCCCTTGATCGCCGAGAGGTGCTTGCGCACGCAGTTGATTTCGGAAATGTCCGCGCCCGAGCGCAGCAGCTGGCGGTTGATCTCGCGCTTGTCCTCGAAGCCGATGCCGGGGCAGGGCAGGGAGAGCAGTGCCGAGCCGCCGCCCGAGATCAGGCAGACGACGAGGTCGTCGGCGGTGAGGCCCTTGACGGTTTCGAGCATGCGCGCCGCCGCCCGCTGCCCCGCCTCGTCGGGAACCGGGTGGGCGGCCTCGACCACCTCGATGTCGTGGGTCGGGCAGGCGTGGCCGTAGCGGGTCACCACCAGGCCTTCGAGCCTGCCGCCGCGCCAATGGGTCTCGAACGCGCGCGCCATCGAGCCCGCCGCCTTGCCCGCGCCGACCACCACGGTGCGGCCCTTGGGCGGGGCGGGAATATGGGGGGCGAGGCAGAGCTCGGGGGCGGCCGCGGCCAACCCCGCATCCAGCATGTGGCGCAGCAGGCGCGGGTGGGGCGTTTCGGAAGGGATCATCGCGTGCGGTCTTCCCTGTCTGGCGCGGCCGCTTGCGGGTCGCTTATGGGTATGGGTTGGCTCAAGATTACGGCTGCACTCGGGTGCCGACAAGAGATGAAAAAGCCCCCGGCGCGGACGCCGGGGGCTCCTCCGAAGCCGATGGAGAGGCTCAGGCGGCGCGGATTCGCGCGATGAACTCGTCGACCTCGCAGTCGAGGTGTTCCGCCTGCTGCGCCAGCGCCCCCGCCGCGTCGAGCAGGTCGGCGGCGCCGTGACCCGCGCGTCCGGCGGCGTCGGTGACGTGGGTGATATGGGT
>LUYR01000303.1 GCA_001603335.1 Rhodospirillales bacterium Alpha_05
GCTCGGGCGGGCGCAGCGCGACTGGCTCGCCGAGACCCTGGAGGCGCGGCCCGACGCCCCGACCCTGGTGTTCGTCCATCATCCGCCGTTCCTCACCGGCATCCGCCACATGGACGTGCAGAACCTCGCAGACGGCGAGGCGTTGATCGATCTGCTGGCGCGGCACGCGCAGGTGCTGCATCTCGCCTGCGGCCACGTCCACCGCGCGATCGCGGCGGAGGTCGGCGGGGTTTCGGTCAGCATCGGGCCGTCGCCCGCCCATTCGGTCGCTCTCGACCTCGATCCCGACGGACCGCCGGGATTCAGCATGGAGCCGCCGATGCTGCGGCTGTTCCGGTTCGCGGGAGGCAGGCTGGTCTCGCACCTGCTGTTCGTCGACGTGCCGGAAGGCCCGTTCCCGTTCTTCGACGCGGCGGGCAAGCTGATCGACTGACGCTATAGTGTTACCGCCTTGACACCCTGGGGCGGCATGGCGTAAGCCCGAAGGATCGGTGTCCGGAGCGTCAAATTTCCGGATGAAAAGGGAATCCGGTACGGCGTCAGCCGCCAAATCCGGAGCTGCCTCCGCAACTGTAAGCGGCGAGCATGCGGTCATTTTCGTGCCACTGGGAAACTGGGAAGGCCCGACCGTCATGCCACGACCCGTGAGCCAGGAGACCTGCCGGTAAGACGTCGCTCATCCGCGGACGGAGGTTCGGGGATACGGTGAACAACCGTTGCGGTGACGCGTAGCCGCAACGGGTCCGTGGATCTCCCCGCATCCTTTTCCCGTTGTCCGCCCGGATCACCTTCCGGCATCGGCGCGCGCCGCGACTTCGCGGGTGGGAGAACGACGATGCCGCTGATGCCGCAGGTCACGTATGTGTTGAGCCGTCCGCTGATCACCGACACGGTGGCGCGGGCGCGGGCGATGCTGACGGAACACGGGGTGGTGCTTTCGGTCGTCCACCAGGGCCAGGATCTCGACTGGGAGGCGTTCGCCGCCGACCGCGTCGAGCTTGCCGACGCCCTCTACTTCGACGTCACCCGCGAATTCCCAGGTTTCGACACCCTCCTCGATGCCGCGATGGCGGTGCCGCTGGTGGTTCCCGGCGGTCGCGCCACCCAGGCGGAATGGCCCGAAATCGACCGTTCCGCGCTCACCACGGTGCGCAAATCGCTGCTCTCCGGCCGCCCCGAGGATTTGGCCGAGGGCGCGCTCTGGCTGGTGTCGCGCGCCGGGCGCTGGCGCAGCAGCACGGTGTTCGGCCAGGTGGCCCTCGCCGAATGAGGATTTGGGCGGCGGTCGCGGTTCTGATGCTCGGCTGCGCCGCGACGGCGCAGGCCAAGCCGCGCGTCGCCTCGATCAACGTCTGCACCGATCAGATTCTCCTGGCGCTCGCCGACGACGACCAGATCGCCTCGCTCTCTGCGGCGGCGAAAAGCCCGCGTGCCTCGTTCCACGCCGACCGCGCAATTGCGCTCGACGCGCCCGAGAACTTCGCCACCGTCGAGGAGGCGCTGACCCTCCGCCCCGACATGGTGTTCGCCGGGGCGTGGGACATCGCGGCGCAGACCGCGCTCACCCGCTTCGGCGTGCGGGTGGAGGCGTTCGACGATCCGAAAACCCTCGACGACGTCGCAGCGCAGATCCGCCGCGCCGGTGATCTGCTGGAGCAGCCCGCGCGCGCGGCCGAATTGCTCGCCCAACTCGACGCGGCGCGCACCCGTGCTCTGGCGTTGGACGGGCGCGGCAGGCGTGCGGTGTTCTTCTATACCGGCGGCTACACCTATGGCGCGGGAACCCTGGTGAACGACATTCTGCACGAGGTCGGGCTGGTCAACATTTCGGCGGAGGCGGGGATCGAAGGGGTGGGACGGATCGACCTCGAAACCCTGGTCGGCGACCGCCCGCAGGTGATCCTCACCGACGACGCGATCGCCAGGGGCGCGCCGCGCGTCGGCACCCAGGTGCTCTCCCACCCGGCGCTGCTGCGCGCGCTC
>LUYR01000304.1 GCA_001603335.1 Rhodospirillales bacterium Alpha_05
GCCGCGCTGGCGCGCCTGCTGCGCCCCAGGCACGGCAAGGTGATCTTCGAGAATTCCGACGACCTCCAGGAAGCGATCGGCTTCGGCGCGATTTCCGCCGACGACGCGGTGCTGATCCGCGGCGCGGGCATCGACCTCGACGCCTTCGCCCCCACCCCAGAACCCGAGGGCGTGCCGGTGGTGACGCTCACCGCGCGCATGCTGTGGGACAAAGGCGTCGCCGAGTTCGTCGGCGCGGCACGGCAACTGAAACAGGACGGCGTCGCCGCCCGCTTCCTCCTCGTCGGCGCGCCTGACGCCCTCAACCGCGCCGCGATCCCGCAAGCGACGCTGGACGCCTGGCAGGCCGAAGGCATAGTCGAATGCCTCGGCTTCCGCTCCGACGTCGCCGCCGTGCTCGCCGAAAGCCACGTCGTCTGCCTGCCCTCGTACCGCGAAGGCCTGCCGAAATCGCTGCTCGAAGCCCTCGCGGCAGCCAAGCCGGTGGTCACAACCGACGTCCCCGGCTGCCGCGAAGTCGTCACCGACGGCCACAATGGCTTCCTCGTCCCGGCGCGCAGCGTCGAACTTCTCGCCGACGCGCTCCGCAAACTCATCACCGATGCCGAGCTGCGCCAGCGCATGGGCACGGCAGGCCGCATCCGCGCCGAAACCGAGTTCTCGACGCAGCGGGTGACGGCGGAAACCTTGGCGGTCTATGCCGCGTTCAAGCAGCCGTAAAAACGATGCGAGGGGACTCGGCCCCCTCGCTCTCCCCTTAAGTTTTTGCGCGTAGCGCGAGAAAGCCTTCACGCGGCGTGACGGTTGATCGCCGCTTCGCGGCAAAAACTTGCGGGAGGTCCGGAGGGGTTAGCCCCTCCGGGCGGGGCCCCGGGGCGGCAGCCCCGGCGTCAGAGCACCTGGCGGAAATACGCAATCGTCCGGCTCAGGCCATCATCGAGGCCGACATGCGGTTCCCAGCCGAGTTTTTCCCGAGCGAGTGCGATGTCGGGTTTGCGTTGGGTCGGGTCGTCGGAGGGGAGCGGCTTGAACACCAGTTGGCTTTTGCTTTCGGGGATCAGCCGCAGGACTTTTTCGGCCAAGGCCTTGATCGTGAATTCGCCGGGGTTGCCGATGTTGACCGGGCCGATCAGGCCGGCGTCGTTTTCCATCAGCCGCACCATGCCTTCGATCAGGTCGTCGACGTACTGGAAGCTGCGGGTCTGGTTGCCGTCGCCGTAGATCGTGATGTCCTGGTTTTTGAGTGCCTGGACGATGAAGTTGGAGACGACGCGGCCGTCGTTGGGGTGCATGCGGGGGCCGTAGGTGTTGAAGATCCGCATCACCCGCACGTCGAGATGGTGCTGGCGGTGGTAGTCGAAGAACAGGGTCTCGGCGCAGCGCTTGCCCTCGTCGTAGCACGAGCGGATGCCGATCGGGTTGACGTGCCCCCAATAGTCCTCGCGCTGCGGATGGACTTCCGGGTCGCCGTAGACCTCGCTGGTCGACGCCTGGAGAATCCGCGCCTTCACCCGCTTCGCCAGGCCGAGCATGTTGATCGCGCCGTGCACGGATGTCTTGGTGGTCTGCACCGGGTCGCGCTGGTAGTGGATCGGCGAAGCCGGGCAGGCGAGGTTATAGATCTGGTCGACCTCGACATAGAGCGGGAAGGTGACGTCGTGGCGGATCAGCTCGAAGTGCGGGTTGCCGATCAGGTGGGCGATGTTGTCCTTGGCGCCGCTATAGAAGTTGTCGGCGCAGATCACGTCGCAGCCTTCGGCGAGCAGCCGCTCGCACAGATGCGAGCCGAGGAACCCCGCGCCGCCGGTGACCAGGACCCGCTTGCGATTCGCGACAATCGCCATGCTCAACCACCCCTTTCGTCCGAAACCAGAGCTTTGTCATAGCACGGTTTTCGCATCCGGGCAGCACCCCTCCCTTGCGGGAAGCCCCGGATCGCGCCGATATTGCACCCAACGAACACTTCTGGGATGGACGACCATGGGATTCGCACGGGTTGCGATTTTGCTGGCGGCGCTGACCGCCCTGTTCCTGGTGCTGGGTGCGGCGCTCGGCGGCCGCAGCGGCATGATGATCGCCCTGATCTTCGCGGCGGGGATGAACTTCTTTTCCTACTGGCAGTCGGACAAGCTGGTGCTCGCCGCCTACCGCGCCAAGCCGGTGACCCGCGACCAGGTGCCGGAGTTCTACGGCATCGTCGAGCAGTTGGCGTTCAACGCCGGGCTGCCGATGCCCAAGGTCTACATCGTCGAGAACGACCAGCCCAACGCCTTCGCCACCGGCCGCAACCCGGACAACG
>LUYR01000305.1 GCA_001603335.1 Rhodospirillales bacterium Alpha_05
GGCCACCGGTGCGCTCACCGACAAGAACCAGATCGATCTGGGCAAGCCGGTGTGGAAGTAACCTCCAGTCGGCGTCGGCCGCATCCCTGCGGCCGACGCGACGCTGCCTCCGTGTGACCGCCATGCCCGGCACCATCCGCATCGGCATTTCCGGCTGGACCTATCCGCCGTGGCGCGGTGTGTTCTACCCCGAGGGCCTCGCGCAGGCGCGCGAGCTTGAGTACGCCGCGAGCCGGTTTGCCTCGATCGAGGTCAACGGCACCTTCTACGGCCTGCAACGCCCCGAGAGCTTCGCCCACTGGGCGGAGCAGACGCCCGAGAATTTCGTCTTTGCGATCAAGGGCTCACGCTACATCACCCACATCCGCCGGGCGAAGGACGTCGACCTGCCGCTGGCGAATTTCTTCGCCTCCGGTCTGCTCCGGCTCGGGCCAAAGCTCGGGCCGCTGCTCTGGCAGTTCCCGCCGAACTTCAAATTCGATCCCGAACCCTTCGAAGCGTTTCTCGCACGCCTGCCGCACACCCCTGCCGAGGCGACGGCGTTGGCGCGCAAGCACGAGCCGCGTCTCGACGGGCGCAACTGGGTGCGCGCCAAGGGGGTGAAGCGCCTGCGGCACGCGGTGGAAATCCGCCACGAGAGCTTCCGCGACCCGCGGTTCGTCGCCATGCTCAAGCGCCACAAGGTCGCGCTGGTGTGCGCCGACACCGTGGAATGGCCCCGCCTGATGGATCTCACCACCGATTTCGTCTACTGCCGCCTGCACGGCTCCGAACAGCTCTACGCCTCGGGCTATGGCGACACGGCGCTCGACGACTGGGCGCGGCGGGTGGCGGCCTGGGCGGAGGGCGGCGAACCCAAGGACGCCGAACGCATCGGCAAGGCGGCGCGCAGGCGCAAGAGCGGCCGCGACGTGTTCGTGTACTTCGACAACGATATCAAGGTGCGCGCTCCCGCCGACGCGCGCGGGCTCGCAGAGCGCCTGGGGGTGGCGATGCCGGAGCAGGAGCTCCTCGCCGCGCCCGCGAATCGCGGCAAAAACGTGATCGGTTCGCCGGGAACTCGGGCCGGAACTCGCGGGTTGACCTAGGCACCGCCCGCGTCGTGGCGGCGGGGCGGCAAACGGTGGTCAGGTCGCGTAACGGAGGTTATCCGCATGTCTCGTGGACTCGGCGCAGGCGCGCCCGCAAACATCTCGAAATACCTGAAGGACATCCGCTTCCCCGCCCACAAGGCCGATCTGTTGCGCCATGCGGTGCGCGAGGGCGCGAAGGAGCCGGTGCTCGACGCGATCGAGAAGCTCCCCGACGGCAACTACATCAACATGGCCGACGTGATCACCGGGGCCGGCAAGGTCGAGTGATCCCGCGCTGCAAAACCCGCGAGCGTCTGCCGCGTTTCCGGGCAACCTGACGTTGGAGTGTCCGGGGGCTGCGGATCGGCGGCATCGGCGCGGCGCGGAAATCCGCGCCCCGGAGCCGTCCCCGCGATCTGGCACGCGGATCGCATGGCAGATGTGCCCGCAGCCGCCTGCATCACCGCCGGCAACCGGCTCGACCGCTTCCAGTTCGCATCTTTCGATGCCGCGCCCCTCCTCAACTATTGTCTAATTTTTTAAACAGGCGTACCGTGCCGGGAGACGATATCCCGCGCACGAGGTCCGCCGATGAGCTTTTTGAACGACGTCTCCCTGCTTTCCACCAAAGCCTACGTCGATGGCGAATGGTGCGACGCCGCATCGGGGAAGACCTTCCCGGTCACCAATCCCGCCACCGGCGAAACCGTCGCCGAGGTCGCCGATCTTTCGCCTGAGGAGGTCGAGGCCGCGATCGTCGCCGCCGACGCCGCGTTCCCCGCCTGGGCGGCGAAGTCGGCCAAGGAGCGCGCCAACATCCTCCGTGCCTGGTTCGACCTGATCGTCGCCAACGCCGACGACCTCGCCGCTCTGATGACCGCCGAGCAGGGTAAGCCGCTTGCCGAGGCCAAGGGCGAGATCATCTACGGCGCGTCGTTCGTCGAGTGGTTCGCCGAGGAAGGCAAGCGCGTCTACGGCGACGTCATCCCCGCACCCAAGACCGACACCCGCATCCTGGTGCTGAAGCAGCCGATCGGCGTCGTCGCCGCGATCACGCCGTGGAACTTCCCCTGCGCGATGATCACTCGCAAGGTCGCGCCCGCGCTCGCCGCGGGCTGCACCGTGGTGGTCAAGCCCGCCGCCGCGACGCCGCTCTCCGCCCTCGCGCTCGCGGT
>LUYR01000306.1 GCA_001603335.1 Rhodospirillales bacterium Alpha_05
AGTTGCGCGGCGTGCGGGTTGGCGAGGCCGCGCACCATCCGCAGGCCGAGGCGCACGGCGAGGGCGTCGCCGTCCGGCTCCAGGGTGCAATCCCAGCGGCTGGCGTTGACGCAGGGCGGGCGGACGGCGACGCCGTGCTCGCACGCGTCGCGGACGATCTGCGCCGGGGCATAGAAGCCCATCGGCTGGGCATTGAGGAGCGCGGCGCAGAACACCTCGGGATGGTGGCATTTGAGCCAGCTCGAGGCATAGGCGACGAGGGCGAAGGACGCGGCGTGGCTTTCGGGGAAGCCGTAGGAGCCGAAGCCTTCCAGTTGGCGGAAGGTGCGCTCGGCGAAGTCCTGGCTGTAGCCGTTGGCGACCATGCCGCCGACGAGCTTTTCCGCGAACGCCGAGACGCCGCCGGTGTGCTTGAACGTCGCCATGCTGCGGCGGAGCTGGTCGGCCTCGCTCGGCGAGAATCCGGCGGCGACGATGGCGATGCGCATCGCCTGCTCCTGGAACAGCGGCACCCCCAGGGTTTTCTTCAGCACTCCGCGGAGTTCGGGCGAGGGATAGTCGACCGGCTCCTCGGGGTGGGCGCGGCGGTAGAGGTACGGGTGGACCATGTCGCCCTGGATCGGCCCGGGGCGGACGATCGCCACCTGGATCACCAGGTCGTAGAATTCCTTGGGCTTGAGGCGCGGCAGCATCGCCATCTGGGCGCGGGATTCGATCTGGAACACGCCGATGGTGTCGGCCTTGGCGATCATCCGATAGGTCGCCGGATCGTCCTGCGGGATGGTGGCGAGGTCCATCGCCAGGCCCTTGTGCTGGGCGAGGAGGTCGAAGCCGCGCTTCATGCAGCTCAGCATGCCGAGGGCGAGGCAATCCACCTTCATGAACTGCAACGCGTCGATGTCGTCCTTGTCCCACTCGATCACCTGGCGGTCGGCCATCGCGGCGGGTTCGATCGGCACCAGCTCGTCGAGGCGGTCGTGGGTGAGGACGAAGCCGCCGGGATGTTGCGAGAGGTGACGCGGCGTGCCGATCAGGAGCTGCGCGAGGTCGAGCGCAAGGCGCAGGCGGCGGTCTTGCATGTTGAGGTTGAGGCCTTGCGCCTGCTCCGCCGTCACCCCGTGGCGCGACCAGCCCCAGATCTGGGAGGACAGGGTCTTGATCAGGTCTTCGGTGAGGCCGAGCGCCTTGCCGACGTCGCGCAGCGCCCCCTTGGCGCGATACCGCGTCACCACCGAACAGAGCGCGGCGCGGTCGCGGCCATAGGTTTCGTAGACCCACTGGATCACGATTTCGCGGCGCTCATGCTCGAAGTCGACGTCGATGTCGGGCGGCTCGCGGCGCTCCTCCGAGACGAAACGCTCGAACAGCAAATCGCTGTGCGCAGGGTCGATGGCGGTGATGCCGAGCACGTAGCACACCGCCGAATTCGCCGCCGAGCCCCGCCCCTGGCAGAGAATGCCCTGGCTCCGGGCGAAGCGGACGATGCTGTTGACGGTGAGGAAGTAGGGCGCGTAGCGCAGCTTTTCGATCAGGCCGAGTTCGTGGTCGAGGGCTTTCTTCACCTTTTCCGGCACGCCGCCCGGGTAGCGGCTGGCCGCGCCCTCCCAGGCGAGCTTGGTCAGGGCCTGTTGCGGCGTGAGATCGGGGAAGGCTTTTTCCTCAGGGTACTGGTAGGCGAGCTGGTCGAGGGAGAAGCGGCAACGGTCGGCGATCTCGGCGGCGCGGGCGATCGCCTGCGGGTAGCGCGGGAACAGCCGCGCGATTTCCTCCGGCGGCTTCAAATAGCGGTCGGCGTGGCGTTCGCGGCGGAAGCCCGCGTCGTCGATGGTGCAGCCGTGGCGGATGCAGGTGACCACGTCCTGCAACAGCCGCCGTCCGGGGAGGTGATAGAGCACGTCGTTGGTCACCACCGTCGCCACGCCGATGTGAGCCGCGAGATTGGCCAGCTCGTGCAGGCGGAGCTGGTCGTTGGGGCGGCGGCGCAGGGTGAGCGCGAGGGAGGCGTCGCGGCCGAAGATCTCCTTCATCCGCCGCAAGGCGAGCGCACAGGCGTCGTCGGCGACGTCGGGCACCAGCACGCCGAGCATTCCCTCGGCGGCGGCGGCGAGATCGTCCCAGGCGAGGATGCACTTCGCCTTGCCGCCGCGTTTCTTCCCCAACGACAGCAGGCGGCAGAGGCGCGCGTAGGCGGCGCGGTCGGTGGGATAGACCAGCACGCTTGCGCCGTCGGCGAGGTCGAGGCGGCAGCCGACGACCAGGCGCACGCCGGTCGCCTTCGCCGCCTCGTGTGCGCGGACGATCCCGGCGAGCGAATTGCGGTCGACGATGCCGAGCGCCGGAATCCCCAAAATCGCAGCTTCAGCGAACAGCTCCTCCGCCGACGACGCGCCGCGCAAAAAACTGAAATGGGTGGTGACCTGAAGCTCGGGATACGCCGCCATCAGCCGAAGATCCCGTGCAGGAACCAACGATGCGAGCCGGTCGCCGCGTCCTCGCCGTCGCCGGCGCGGAAAATCCAGAAGCGCTCGCCACCGTCATCCTCGACGCGGAAGTAGTCGCGCACCGCGATCAGTTCGGCGTCGCGTTTCCACCACTCGCCGAACACCCGCTCCGGCCCGTCGCCGCGCCGCACCCGCCGCCGCACGCCGCGCCAGGTGAACGCGACCGGCGGATGGTCGGGGAG
>LUYR01000307.1 GCA_001603335.1 Rhodospirillales bacterium Alpha_05
CGGCATCGCTGCCCGGTGGCGGCGGTGGCCCTCGCCTGGGCGAAGCGCAGCGGCACGGTGATCCCGATCCCGGAGGCGGGCAACCCCGCCCACGTCGCCGAGAACGCGGCGGCGCTCGGCCTCGAACTCGACGCCGACGACCTGCTCGCGATCGACGCCGCGTTCCCGCCGCCGCACCGCAAGTCGCCGCTCGACATCCTCTAGGCGACGACGTTGCGCGGTTCGCCGCGGCAGAACGCCTCGATGTTGTCGATCAGCTGGTCGGCGAGCCCCTGGATCGCCTCGGCGCTCGCCCAGGCGACGTGCGGCGTGACGATCACGTTGGGGCGCGCGGCGATCTTGCGCAGCGGATGCTCGGGCCCCGGCGGTTCGCGGGTCAGCACGTCGAACCCCGCGCCCGCGATCTGCCCGGCATCGAGCGCCGCCACCAGTGCGGCTTCGTCGACGAGGCCACCGCGCCCGGTATTGATCAAGATCGGCCGCCGCGCCATCAGGCCGAATTCCCGCGCGCCGATCAGGTTGCGGGTCGCGTCGGTGAGCGGGCAATGCAGAGTGATCACGTCGGCGGTGCGCATCACCTCGTCGAACCCCACGTAGCCGGACCGCGCGGCGGCCTCGCCCTTGCGCGCGGCGAAGACCACCCGCATGCCGAAGCCCGCGGCGATCTTCGCCACCGCCTGCCCGAGCACGCCGCCGCCGACGATGCCGAGGGTCGACCCGGCGAGGTCGGAAATCGGGAAATCGAAGTAGCAGAACTGCGCCGCCGCCTCCCAACGCCCGTCGAGCACCGACTGGCGATACGCGACGAGGCTGCGCCTGAGCGCGAGGATCAGGGCGAAGGTGTGTTCCGGCACGGTGTGGCGCGCGTAATCGCGGATGTTCGAAACCGTCACCCCGGCGGCCTTGCAGGCGGCGAGGTCGACGACGTCGGTGCCGGTGGCGGACACCGCCACCAGCTTGAGCTTGCTCGCACCGGCGAGCGCATCGGCGGTCAGGCGTACCTTGTTGGTGATCACCACGTCGGCGTCGGCGATTCGCGCCGCCACCTGCTCGGGCGTGGTGCGCGCATGGCTGGTCAACTCATGCGCCACGGCGGGCGCGCGCAGCCGGGTTTCCGGCGGCAGGGTGTCGCGGTCGAGAAAAACGATGGAGAGCATGGCACCGACCTTCGTGGAAACTGGGACGGATCCATCCTAGCACGCTTCAGCCCAGGCGCGCGGCAACGACGTGGCGGAGGGCGTTTTCGGCGCGGGTGCGGTGGGTGCTGGCGCGGGAGGACGCCACCGCCTCGGCGAGTTCGCCGGTCGTGAAGGCGTCGAGCACGCAGGCCTGGACGTAGCTTTTGCGCACCACCGCCGGGGTGTTGCCGAGCTTTTCCGCCACCGCCTTGATCGCGGCGTTGATCTGGCGACGGCGCGGGGTCTCCTTTTCCGCGGGTTCGACGGCAGCGAGGATGTCGGTGGCGATGACGTTCGCGCCGAGCATGCGGAAATCCTTGGCGGAAAGGCCGATGCCGGAGATCGCGCGGAGGTAGGCGTTGACGTCGGCGGCGGAGATCGGCCTGGGCTTGCCGTTGGGGCCGATGTACTGGAGCAACCGCCGCCCCTTGAGCGCGGCGATGCGCCGGAGCGCGGTGGCGAGGGCGCGGTGGCGCAGTTCGCCGCTCAGCGACTTGCCGCCCTTGCCGAGAAAGCACAGCACCACCCGCTCCCGCCCGATCGTCGCGTCCGCCTTCAGCAGCGTCGCGGTGCCGCGCCCGCCCGACTTGCGCGCGTAGCAATCGTTGCCGACGCGGATGTGGCTTTCGTCCATCATCGCCACGGCGCAGGCGAGCGCCTTTTCGCGGCAGAGGGTGCGGCGGGCGATATCCTTCGCCACCGCCTCGCGCACCGTGGGCAGGGCTTCGAGGACGCGGCGCAGGCGTTCGGTTTTGTGGCCTTCGCGCACTGCGGTCCAGTCGGGGTGGTAGCGGTATTGCAGCCGCCCCGCCTCGTCGCGCCCCACCGCCTGGATGTGGGCGCGGGGGTCGGCGGCGATGCGGACGTCGTCGTAGGCGGGAGGGATCGCGAGGGCGCGAATCCGCGCCAGGACCCTTTCGTCGGCGATCCGCCGATCGCGCCGATCGCGATAAAAAAAGCCGCTGCCAGCGCGGCAACGGCGGATCGACAGGCGGTCCGGCGAGACGATCCTCAGGCGCGCCGCCTTCGCCGCGATGCGCGCCGCCTCGGCATCCGAAATCGGTTTCACGCGCGCCCCCGCACCAACGGCGCGAGCCGCCAGCGGCGCACCACCAACACCGAGATCGCAAGCGACAGCGCGCCCCACGCGACCACGAGGCCGAACAGCACCAGAATCGCATCGGGCCCCGGCTGGATCAGGACAAGGCGGCTCTGCTGCACCAGCACCGCGATCAGCAGCAGGTCGGGCAGCAGGCCGAGCAGGCTTCCGGCAATGTAGTTGAAGAAGCGCACCCCCGCCGCACCGGCGACCAGATTGACGAGGAAGAACGGCGCGATCGGTGCCATCCGCACCGTCGCGATGCGCCATAGGCTCTTCTCCGGCAGGACCCGACGGATGCGGTTGAGGCGCGGGCCGAGATAGCGCCGCAGCACGCCGGTGCCGAGGCGCTGGCCGACGACATAGGTGGCGACCGCGCTCGCGAGCGCGCCCGCCCCCGCCAGCGCCACGCCGGTCCAGCCGCTGAACACCACCAGGGTGGCGACGATCATCAGCGTTACCGGCACCGCGACGAAGCCGCCGGCGAGGAACGCCGCGATCACCACCACCGCGGTCCAGGGCATCCGCGCCACCTGATCGAGGGTGCGGAACACCTCCGACGGCTCGGCGATCGCCGAGGTCTGCCAAAGCACCACCACGGCGAGGAACACCATCGCCACCGCCGCGATCTTGCCGAGCAGCGGCAGCGGCCTGAGCGGCCGCTTCATCGCATCCGGGCCTTCGTCGATCAGGGCCTCGGGCGGATCGGCGAGCGCGTCGAACGGTCTCATGTCGAAGTCGGTGCGAACGTCGTCGTCGCGCACCGGAGCGAGCCGCCGCGTGCCGTCGCCGACCGCCTTCAGCCGGTCGAGGGCGTCGAAGAACGACGACCGGGCGGCGATCTCCGCCCCCACCGCCTCGGGGGCGACGCCGAGATGCTCGCCGAGCAGGCGGTTCTGCACCCCCTGAATCGCGGCACGGTGGGCGTCGGTCTCGGCGACCAGCACGAGGTCGCACTCGGTATCGAGGCCCATCGAGCGGTTGCAGATGTTGGCGGAGCCGACGCGCAGCAGGGTGTCGTCGACGATCATCAGCTTGGCGTGGACCATCACGCTCGCGGTGGCCTCTCCCACCGTCACCTCGGGCGCGCGCAGACGGACGCAATCGTCGCATCCGGCGCGCGCGAGGTTGTCCATGAACCGCGCGCGTCCGCCCGCCATCGTCGCCTTGAGCAGCCAGCTGTCGTAGCGCGCGGGCGTGACCACCAGGGCATCGAGGGCGGGATTGGCGCGCAGGCGCTGCGCAAGGCGCGCGCCGAACGCGGCGGCGGTAAGGTACTGGTTCTCGATGTGGATGCGGTTGCGCGCGGCGTCGATCATGTCGGCGAACAGGATCTCGACCTCGTTCACCATGCGCTCGCGACCGAACTGCGGCTGGGTGCGCGCAATTCCCACTGGGACGTCGCGGAACTCGGGGGTGACGTGGGCGGGCCAGACGTCGCCGCCCGGCGCATCGGCGACGCGCTTCAGCTCCTTGACCGAGAGGCGGTCGCAGGCCGAGCGGTTCCAGCGCAGGCGGGCGAGGTCGCCGAGCGCGCGCGCCGCGTCGCCGTCGAGCACCAGC
>LUYR01000308.1 GCA_001603335.1 Rhodospirillales bacterium Alpha_05
GGCGGCAACGGCGGCAGCGCGCCGAGCGTCGCGGTGGTCGAGGAAGCCTTGAGCGAAGACGGCATCCGTCCGCTCTGGATCACCGAAAAGGAAACCATCGAGGCGGCGATCGCCGCCTGCGGCGGCAACGTGCCGCGCGCCGCCGCTCGCCTCGAAATCAGCGCGTCCACGATCTATCGCAAAAAAATGGCCTGGGAAGAGTCGAAGCCCTCGTAATTTCTACTCGGGTGGCCGTCAGGCGGAGGGTTCTGCGCTTCCGGTGCTCACGGACAGACGTCCGCTGCGCTCCGGTTCTCGAACCCCCTCGCCAGCCGACTCACCCGAGCGAATTTCCGAGGCCTTCGCTCCGGCGGGCGCAGGTCGTGACGTGACGTTCAGCTATCGTAGGCGGCGAGCGAGGCGCAGGGGAAGTCGAGGCGGTCGCGGCCGTGGAGCTGGGTGAGCTCGAGGATCGTCGCCGCGCCCGCGACGGTGCCGCCGACCTTGCGGATCAAATCCGCCGCCGCGCGCATCGTGCCGCCGGTGGCGAGAAGATCGTCGAGGATCACCACCCGGGCGCCCGGCTTCACCGCGTCGGTCTGGATTTCGATGGTGTCGGTGCCGTATTCGAGGTCGTACTCGAAGGGAATCGTCGCTCCCGGCAGCTTGCCCTTCTTCCGCACCATGAAGAATCCGCAACCGAGCTTGAGCGCCAAGGGTGCCGCAACCAGGAAGCCACGGGATTCGATGCCCGCGAGAATGTCGGGTTTCCAGGTGCAGACGATTTCCGCCAAGTCGTCCATCGTCCGCTGCCATGCTTCGGCGTTCGCGAGAAGGGTCGAAATGTCGTAAAACATAATTCCGGGCTTGGGAAAATCGGGGATCGAGCGGATATGGTTCTTGATGTCGGTGGACATGATCTCGGCTTTCTCTCTCAAGAGTCGCTCTCCGCCCTTGTATGGCCGGAAATTTCGCTCCCACAATAGTGTAATGCGTTTTTCGTGCAAGACTGCACAGATGCGCCGCCGCCGGTGCGGTTTTTTTTGGCGGGGCGGGGGATATATCGCTATAGTGTTCAATCATCAAGTGTTCGCCGCTCGTCGCGGCGATCAGCAGGGAGGTGCCGCGGGGATGACTAATACCCGCCTGACCGAAGGCGACGTGCGCAAGTTGCTCTCCGACCCGTCCGCGGTGACGCGTGCGGAGACCGCGGCAAAGCTTGCTATTCAGTTCGACCAAGGCGACCTCTCGCCATCCGAGCGCGCGATGGCGGAGCAGATCTTCCGCATCATGGTGAAGGACGCCGAGGTGCGCGTGCGCGAAGCCCTGGCCGTCAATCTCAAGGAAAACCCCAACGTGCCGCACGACGTGGCGTTGACCCTCGCGGGCGACGTCGACCAGGTGGCGCTGCCGGTGCTCCAGTTCAGCGAGATCCTCTCCGACGCCGATCTGGTGCAGATCGTGCGTTCGCAGGGTGCCGCCAAGCAGAAGGCGATCGCCGCCCGACCCAAGGTTTCCGCCGTGGTCGCCGACGCCATCGTCGACGGCGCCGACAAGGAGGCCGTGGTCACCCTGGTGTCCAACGAGGGCGCGGAGATCACCGAGACCTCGTTCGAGAAGGTGATCGACAAGTTCGGCGAGGACGAAGCGGTCCAGGCGCCGATGGTGAAGCGGTCGGCGCTGCCGGTCACCATCGTCGAGCGGCTGGTGCATCGCGTCTCCGAGAACCTGCGCGAGCATCTGCTCACCCATCACGAGATGCCGCCCTCCATCGCCGCCGACCTGATTCTCCAGGCACGCGAACGGGCGACCATCGGGCTGTCCACCGCTTCCGCCGAGGAAGACGTGGAGCGCCTCGTCCACCAGCTCTACAGCAACGGGCGGCTCACGCCCTCCATCGTGCTGCGGGCGCTGTGCATGGGCGATATGAAGTTCTTCGAATACGCGCTGGCGCGCCGCGTCGGCATTCCGGTGCTCAACGCGCGGATGCTGATTCACGATTCCGGCGACCTCGGCCTGCAGGGCCTCTATGGCAAGTCCGGCATGCCGAAAAGCTTCTATCCGGCGATCAAGGCCGCGATCGCGGTGGCGAAGGAAATGAGCTACGACGGCGAGGACGGCGACCGCGAACGCTATGCGCGCCGCATGCTGGAGCGGGTGCTGACCCAATACGGCGATCTCGGAGTCGACTTCGACAACGACGACCTCGAATACCTGCTGGCCAAGATGAACGACCTGCCCGCCACCTCCCACTGAGGCTTGGCGAACCGCAGATAAAAACGCCCCGGAGATTTCCGGGGCGTTTTGCTTTACCAGGTGGCGTCCATGCCGAGGAGGCCGAACACCCGCCGCTTGAGGTCGGCGAAGTAGGGATCGCTGCGGTGGCGGGGGTAGTCGCGTTCGATCGCGATGTCGGCGGTGATCCGCGCCGGGCGCTCGCTGAACACGATCACCCGGGTGGCCATGAACAAGGCTTCCTCGACGTCGTGGGTGACGAGCAGGGTGGTGAAGCCGTCGCGTCGCCAGAGGTCGACGATTTCGCTCTGCATGCTCATCCGCGTCAGCGAGTCGAGCTTGCCCAACGGCTCGTCGAGGATCAACAGGCGCGGGTCGTTCACCAAAGCGCGGGCGAGCGCCGCGCGCTGCGCCATGCCGCCCGAAAGCTGGTGCGGATAGACGTTGCCGAACGCGCCGAGGCCGACCCGCTCCAGGGCTTCGTCGATGCGGTGCGCGCGGGTCTTCATCAGCCCCTGCGCTTCGAGCCCGAGGGCGACGTTGGCGCGCACGGTGCGCCAGGGGAACAGGGTCGGGTCCTGGAACACCACGACGCGGGAGGGATCGGGGGTGGTGATCGCCGCGCCGTCGGCGCGCGCCTCGCCCAAGTCCGGCGGCTCCAGTCCGGCGAGCAGGCGCAAGAGCGTCGACTTGCCGCAGCCCGAGGGTCCGAGCAGGGCGACGAACTCGCCCGGTTCGACGTTGAAGCTGACGTCGCTCAATACCGGCAACGGCTTGCCTTCGAGGGTGAAGGCGTGGCGGATGCCGTCGATCTCGAGCGCCATGCCGGCGGGCAGGGCGGTTTCGGCGGTCGCGGGGTTTACCATCGCAGCAATCCTTTCTGCCAGGCGAGGAGGCGGCCGCGCACCTGGAACAGCAGCGTCACCAGCGACGAGCACATCACCGCCATCACGCCGAGCGCGGCGTACATGTTGCCGTAGGCGGCCCAGCCCTGGGCCCACTGGAGATACCACCCGAGTCCGGCCTTCACCCCCATCATCTCGGCCACCACCAGCACCGCGAACGACGCCGAGAGGCCCATGAACAGGCCGACGAACACATTCGGCATCGCCGCCGGGATCGTCACCTTGAGCACCAGGAAGCGTGGGCTGCCGCCGAGCGTGCGGGCGATGTCGTAATATGCGCCGCCGACCGACGAGACCCCCGACCAGGTGAGGATCGCCACCGGCAGGCCGGAGGCGAGCGCGATCAGGAACACCGCCGCCGACCAACTCGTCGGGAACATGAAGAACGCGATCGGCAACCACGCGGTGGCAGGCAGCGGGCCGATCAGGCGCAGGATCGGGTGGCCCCAGTAGCCCACCGCCTTCGACCAGCCGAGCGCGAGCCCGGTGAGGAAGCCGAGGGTGGAGCCGAGCGCATACCCCGAGGCGAGCAGCAGCACCGAGTGGGCGACGCATTCAAAGAGCTTCGCCCAGTCGTCGACGAACACGCCGAGGAGTTCCTGCGGCGGCACGAAGAACGGGCGGGGCAGATAGCCGGTCTTGGCGGTGATCACCTCCCACGCAGCGAGGGCGACCGCGAGGGCGATCGCCCAGGGCGCGGCGAAGCGCACCTTGGCGGCGCGCTCGGGCAGGTACGGTCCGGCGGCGGCGAGAAGGCTGAGCGCCACCGCGATGCCGAAGACGATGGTGGAGAGGAGGCGGGTGAAATCCGCCTCGTCGGGCCAGATGCGGATCAGCGCGCCCGCTGCCGCCCAGACGGCGGCGGCGAGCAGCACCCCCGGCCAAGGGCGCTGCGGCGCGGCGAATGCGTAACGGGGGAGGGCGCTGTCGCTCACCGGATCGCCTCCTTATGCCAGGATGTCGGTGGTGACGCGGCGCGCGAAGGTTTCGGCGTCGGTGGAGGGGCGGAACACCTGCGCGAGCTTGAGCTCGTCGACATACTGGACGATCTGGTGGCGCAGCACGTCGCCGGTGATCTGCTGGTGATGGTTGTGGCTCATCAGCATGCCTTTCACGTCCTCGCCCGCGCGCTTCGGCGTGTATTCCTTGAACGCGGCGGCGATCGCCTCGGGCTGCATCGCGGTGGTGTGCCAGGCGTCGAACAGGGCGCGGGTCAGCGTCGCGGCGGCGGGCTTGTCGTCGCGCAGCAGGCTGCCGCGCAACCCGAGCAGGCAGCAGACCCGATCCGCGTATTCGCCCGAGGAATTGGAGGCGACCTCGATCAGCTCCGGCTCGGCGGCGTAGTCGTAGGCGACCGGGTCGTTGTCGGCGAGGGCGTCGGCTTCGCCCTTCTGGATCGCGAGGCCGAGGAGGTTGCCCGGGAACTGCCGCCATTCGACGTCGCGGGTCGGGTCGAGCCCGGCCTTCACCAGCAGGATCGAGAAGAAGTTCTTCGCCGGACTCGCCATGTCTGAGACCGCGACGGTCTTGCCCTTCAGTCCCGCGATGGTGGTGATGCCCGAGGCCTTGGACGCCACCAGCCGGATGCAGCCGCCGTGCAGGCCCGCCGCGATCTTGACATCGAAGCCCTGCTCGAGAGGCTTCAGCCAGCGCAGCGCCATTCCGACGCCCGCGTCCGCCTTGCCGGTGGCGATGGCTTCGAGCAACTGGTCGGTGGAGCCGGAGAAGTTCACCAGCTCGACGTTGAGGCCGTGCTTTTCGAAGATTCCGTGAGTCTTGGCGTAGGCGAGGGTGGAGACGCACACCGAGTTGGCGTTCCAGGCGAGCTTAAGCGGCCGCGCCGCGGTGCCGACCGCGTCGGCGGCACGGGCGATGCCGCCGAGGGAGGGGAGCGCGAGCCCCGCCACCGCGAACGACTTGAGGAAGCTCCGACGGCTCGGCGCGAGGGAAAGCAAGGAACGATCGCTGGGCATGGCAACACCTTTCGAGGACGACGCGGACGGAAATCCTCGAAGAACACGGAGAGAGAGTCAAACAATTATTTTAAACACACGATATATACGTAGAATCGACAAATAGATAGCTATACCAAAAAATCAATTAGTTAGTCGAATTTCTGGCGGGCGCATCGGCGGGGGGGCGAAGACGAAATGCGTCGAAATCCAGATAACGTGAGATAAAATCGCAACAACAACACTTTATAACGTGTGAAATCAGTCGCGGTTGGCGAGATCGAGGAGGATCGCGTCGAGGCCGTTGAGCGCGCGCGAGGCCGCTTGCAGGCTGAAGCCCTTGCGGCGCGAGAGTTGGAGCCGCACCGGCGCCATCGCGTCGGCCGCGCCGATCCACTCGATCTTGCTGTTTTCCGCCATCGACGCCTATCTCCGGGTCCTCTCCCGATTATATTGGGTGCGGTGGCTGGAATGTGGATTGTCGGGAGTTTTGCAATGCTGAGGTTTTCACCGGCGTGCGCGGAGATGCGTCGCCTGTTCAAGTCGCGCACCTACCGCTACTACATCCAGTCGGCGCGGGCAGGCGACCTTTCGGGTCTGCTGGACGAGGTCGAGGCGAAGCTCGGGATCAGCGGGCTGTCGGCGGAAGGCGGCGGCGAACCGGCGGGCTACGTCGGTACCGCGGGCGACCCCGAGGCGGTGCCGATCTACTGGACGCGCGCCTGAGCGCCCAATAGCGAAAAAGCGCCGTCTTGCGACGGCGCTTTTCGTATATTCGGCCCATGGTCGGAGTGAGAGGATTCGAACCTCCGGCCCCTGCCTCCCGAAGACAGTGCTCTACCAGGCTGAGCTACACTCCGTCCCTTGGGTCGAGGCCGGGTTTATACGATGGGGCAACACCCTTGGCAAGGGCTTTTTTGGCAATCTCGCCGACTTAATACGCGCGCTCGATGCAGAACGCGACAATATCCAATAGCGCTGATTTTATGGGGCTTTCCGGGAAGATCGCGAGAGCGTCGCGAGCACGGTCGCCATAGTGGCGGGCGCGCTTCACGGTGTCGTCGAGCGCGCCGTGGCGCACCATCAGCGCCTGGGCGCGGGCGAGGTCGGCGCCTTTGTCGTCCTGGTCGAGGTCTTCCAGCACCCGTCGCCAGAACACCCGCTCCTCGTCGTCGCCACGGCGGAAGGCGAGGATCACCGGCAGGGTGATCTTGCCTTCGTGGAAGTCGTCGCCGACGGTCTTGCCCAGGGTTTCCTGCACCGCCGAGTAGTCGAGCACGTCGTCGATCAGCTGGAAGGCGATGCCGAGGTTGAGGCCGTATTGCTCGAGCGCCTGCTCCTCGACCGCCGGGCGGTTCGGGATCACCGCGCCGATCTGGCAGGCGGCGGCGAACAGGCGCGCGGTCTTCGCCTCGATCACCTGGAGGTAGGCGGCTTCGTCGGTTTCGGTGTCGTTGGCGGTGGAAAGCTGCAACACCTCGCCCTCGGCGATCACCGCCGAGGCGTGGGAGAGAATCCCGAGAATCTTCAGCGAGCCGTCCGCCACCATCAGCTCGAAGGCGCGCGACAGCAGGAAGTCGCCGACCAGCACGCTCGCCTTGTTGCCCCACACCGCGTTGGCCGAAGCCTGGCCACGGCGGAGGTCGCTCTCGTCGACGACGTCGTCGTGGAGCAGGGTGGCGGTGTGGATGAATTCGACGCAGGCGGCGAGTTCCACCTGGCGATGCCCTTGCGCGCCGCAGATCCGTGCGGCGGCGAGGGTGAGCATCGGCCGCAGGCGCTTGCCGCCCGAGGCGACGAGGTAGCCCGCGAGCTGCGGGATCAAGGCCACCGGGCTGTCCATCTTGTCGACGATGGTGCGGTTGACCGCCTCCAGGTCGTCGGCGACCAGAGCGAGGAGGGTATCGAAGGCGGACGCGGAGGTACGCCCGCGATTCGGCGACAGATTGACGACGTTGGACACCACGATCACCCGCTGACTAAAACCTCAAAAGCCCTGTCAGAATAGGAGCCCGGCTCCCATCGGGTCAAGGACGGGGTTCGCGCGGCGGAAACCGCGCGCTATGATCCCCCCGCGGCGGAGGGTGGAATGGACGAAATCGGCATCAGCGAAGACGGGTTGCTCGACGGGCGGGTGCGCCTGTTGCAACCGCGCGTCGGCTATCGCGCCGCGATCGACCCGGTGCTGCTCGCCGCCGCAGCAAGGGTGTCGCCCGGCGACCGGGTGCTCGACCTCGGCTGCGGCACGG
>LUYR01000309.1 GCA_001603335.1 Rhodospirillales bacterium Alpha_05
GAGGCGCGCCGCCAGCGCTTCGGCCTCCGCCGCGCGGTCGAACAGGCCGCCGATGCGGCGGAACAGCGCGAGGTTGTCGGAGGGGAGGAGGGGGTGGACGCGCACCGCCTCCGCGCCGATGGCGGCGATCAGCGGCACGATCTCGGGGAGGTTTTCTTCCGGACTGAACAGGACATGGGTGGGACGGGCGGCGCGGAGCCGCGCCGCGTCCACCGACTTTGGCCCGCCGACCGAGGCGATCGCCTCGACCCGACCCTTGGGCGCGATGCAGTAGTCGGTGCGACCGCAGAGGTGCGGTCCGAGGGCGAGGTCGAAGCAGAGTTCGGTGAGGCTGGGGACCAGCGAGACGATGCGCGCGGTCATCGGTGCGTCCTTCGGTGTGCGGGAGGGCGCAGAATAGGGCGCGGCGGCCGCCCGGGGCAAGGGCGGCCGCCGCGGTCTGGGTCAGGCGGCGCGGACTTTGCCGAGGAAGGTCTCGACCAGATCCTTCATCCCGTCGGTCTGGGTGAACAGCTGGGCTGCTGCGCTCAACACCTGGTTGGCGGCAACTTCGGTCTGCTCCGCTGCGTGGGCGACGTCCTGGATGTTGTCGGTGACGTTGCCCGCGCCCTGCGCCGCCTGCTGGACGTTGCGGGCGATCTCGCAGGTCGCGGCGTTCTGTTCTTCGACCGCCGCGGCGATCGCCTGAGCGATGTCGCGGAGCTCGCCGATGCGCTGGGCAATGGTGTTGATCGCGGTCACCGCGGTGTTGGTCTCGCTCTGCACCGAGCGGATCTGCCCGGCGATTTCCTCGGTCGCCCGCGCGGTCTGGTTGGCGAGGGTCTTGACCTCGCCCGCCACCACCGCGAAACCCTTGCCGAGGTCGCCGGCGCGTGCCGCCTCGATCGTCGCGTTGAGCGCGAGGAGGTTGGTGTTTTCGGCGATGTCGGTGATCAGGCGGACGATGTGGCCGATCCGCGCCGTGGATTCCGCGAGGCTCTTGATCACGCCGGTGGCGTGTTCGGACTCGGTCGCGGCTTCGCCCGCAACGGTGGCGGCGTGCTCCACCTGGCGGCTGATCTCGCTGATCGAGGCCGAGAGCTGGTCGGCGGTCGCGGCGACGGTCTGGACGTTGGCGGAAGCTTGGTCGGCGGCGGCGGCGGTCGCCGCGGCGCGTTCGAGCGAGGTATTGGCCGCGCCCGACATTTCCCGCGCCGAGGATTCCATCTGCGTGCCCGCCGAAGTGAGGGTGGCGAGCAGGGTGCTGACGTGGCCGTCGAAGTCGCAGGTGAGCTGGCCGAGTGCCTCGGCGCGCTTCAGCGCCTCGGCCTGCTGTGCGGCCTGTTCGGCGGCGAGGCGGTCGGCGAGGATCATGTTGTCCTTGAATACCTGAACCGCGCGCGCCATTTCGCCGATCTCGTCCTGGTTGTCGAGGGCGGGGATTTCGGTCGACATGTCCTTGTCGGCCAGCTGCTTCATTGCGGCGGTCATCCGGATCACCGGACCGGCGATGCCCGAGGAGAGAAGCTTGGCCATCGCCAGGGTGAGGACAATGCTGACCAGCGAGGTGATACCGACGATGGTGAAGGCGCTGCTCGCGTCGTCGCGCATGCCCTGGGCACGGTCGATCTTCTGGCTTTCCGCCAGGACGTCGAACTTCTGCACGGTGTCGACGGCCTTGGTTCCGAGCGGCGTGAGGCGGGTTTCGATGATGTCGAGGCTCGACACCGCGTCGGCATGGATTTCCGCGAGGCCGGCCTTATAGGTGTTGGCGTTGGCGACCATCTGTTCGAGCAGGTCGCGGCGTTCGCCGGCGTAGAGGCGCGAGGCGACGCCCTTGAGCTGCGAGATCATCTCGTCGAATTCGCGGCCGACGCGGTCGGCGTTGGCTTCGCCGAAGCCGTCCATGTACTTGGTGAAGTAGACCCGCGCCAGCAGCAGGCTGCGCAGCCCCTGCGAGAAGCGGAACGCCATGTCGCCCTCGCCCTCGCCGGTGGCGTCCTTGACCAGGCGGGTGAGCTTGCGCTCGAGGTCGAAGGCGATGCGTTCGTTGCGGCCCTGGGCTGTTTCGCTCATTCGCAGCTGGAGCGCCGAGACATCGGCGAAGGCGGCGGAATACGCGCCGAGCGCCTGCTCGAGTTCGCCGAGGGTGGTCTTCCACTGCGGGTCGGGGGTGTTGCCGCGCACGGTTTCGATGTCGGTGCGCGCCTTCGCGATCTGCTTGGTCACGCTTTCGGCGAGTTCGGCGCTCGGGCGACGCAGGAACTCGGCGGCCGCGACCTGGGCGCCGAGGGTGCGCGCCTTGATCTCGGAAACCTTTTGGGCGTCCGCGGCGATTTTCTGGTAACTGGCGATGCCGGTGCGCAGACCGTCGAAGCGAAGATTTGCGACCACCGCGATCAGCACGAGGAAGCCGAGGAGACCCAAAAAACCCGCCCAGATTTTTGTTCTGATGGAAATATCCGAGAGTTTTGTCATCGCGATTGCCCCCATGTCACGCAAAGCTCAGGATTCAGGCAGACCATAGTTTGGTCGATGTGTAAATCAAATGATTGTTTGGCTAAAATTTATGCAAAGTGCTTGGTTTTGAGGCGCTTAATTCGGTCCATGCTACTGAATTCAAAAGTGAAATTCGCTTCAACCCAAAGTCGCGCAGTTTCAATGGCCTTAGCGGTATTGGGGGTATGTGACGTGTGAAGTCACGTCATCCGGAGCGGTGCGGGTTGCGCCCGGACCCCGGAACCGGGTATGTCGATGCCTGCAACGAGAAAGGATTGGGCGTGGCGCCTCCTCTGATGCACCTGCGGGGTCTGTCCCTGCGATTCGGAACCAAGGTCTTGTTCGACGGCACCGACCTCACGGTGTCGCGCGGCGACCGCATCTGCCTGGTCGGGCGTAACGGCACCGGCAAGTCGACGCTGCTCAAGGTTGCGGCGGGCGTGGTGGTGGCGGATTCCGGCGAACGCTTCGTCCAGCCGGGCACGCGGATCGCGTACCTGACCCAGGATCCGGACCATGCCGGGTTCGCCACGGTGCAGGACGTGGTGTCCGCCGGCCTGGTGGACGAGCACGCCACCTATCTCGCCGATGCGATCATCGCCGAGCTCAACCTGCGCGCCGATGCCGACCCGACGACGCTCTCGGGCGGCGAGGCACGACGCGTCGCGATCGCGCAGGCGCTGGTCGGCGAGCCCGACATCCTGCTCCTCGACGAGCCGACCAACCACCTCGACCTGCCGACCATCGAATGGCTGGAAGACCGTCTGGCGAACTACGCGGGTGGCCTGGTGGTGATCAGCCACGACCGCGCGTTCCTCGGCCGTCTCACCCGCCAGACCGTCTGGCTCGACCGCGGCGTCGCGCGTCGCCACGATCGCGGCTTCACCAATTTCGAGGAATGGGCCGAAACCATCCTCGAGCAGGAGGCCGCCGAGCGCGCCCGCCTCGACAAGAAGATCGCCGAGGAAACCCGCTGGTCGCGCCAGGGCATCTCGGCGCGGCGCAAGCGCAACCAGGGCCGTCTGCGCGCCCTCGGCGACCTGCGCAAGGAACGCGCCGAGCAGCGTGCGCGCCTCGGCTCGGTCAAGCTCGGCATCGACAGCGGCGTGACCTCCGGCAAGCTGGTGGTCGAGGCGGCGGAGATTTCCTATTCCTGGGGCGACCGCCCGGTGATTCTGCCGACGTCGCTCAGGGTTCTGCGCGGCGACCGGGTCGGCATCGTCGGCGCGAACGGCGCGGGCAAGTCGACGCTGCTGAAGCTGCTGATGGGCGATCTCACCCCCGACACCGGCACGGTGCGCCTCGGCACCAATCTCCAGACCGTCTACCTCGACCAGGGCCGCGCCCAACTCGTCGACACCCGTACGGTGTGGGACACGCTTTGCCCCGACGGCGGCGACCAGGTGATGGTGCGCGGCACGCCGCGCCACGTGGTTTCCTACATGCGCGACTTCCTCTTCGAGGACGCGCAGGCGAAGAGCCCGGTGGGGTCGCTTTCGGGCGGCGAGCGCAACCGTCTGCTGCTCGCGATCGCGCTGGCCAAGCCCTCGAACCTGCTGGTCCTCGACGAACCCACCAACGACCTCGACATCGAGACCCTCGACCTGCTTCAGGAAACCCTGGGCGACTACGACGGCACGGTGCTGGTGGTCAGCCACGACCGTGATTTCCTCGACCGCGTCGCCACCACTACCTGGGCGCTCGAAGGCGACGGAATGGTCGGCGAATACGTCGGCGGATATACCGACTATCGCCGCCAGCGCGCCGAGACCCTTGCCGCCGCCAAGCCCGCGGAAAAGCCGAAGGCGCAGCGCGCCGAAGCGCCGCGCAAGGCGGCGAAGCTGTCCTACAAGGATCAGCGCGAGTGGGAGCAACTCCCGGCAAAGCTCGAGGCGCTCGACGCGGAGCAGGCGAAGCTGGAGGCCAAGCTCGCCGACCCGAAGCTGTTCAGCCGCGATCCTGCGGCATTCCAGTCCGCGACCGACCGTCTCCAGGCGATCGCCGCCGAGCGCGCGGCGGCGGAAGATCGCTGGCTCGAGCTGGAGCTTCTCCGCGAAGGGATGTCCGGCTGAAACGAAGATACGGACGATGCACGAGATTTTAACCGCCGTGGTGGATGCGAACGGCGTGCTGGCGACACCGTCGGCGCGGCAGCTGGTACCGTGGTGGAGCTTCACCAAGACCCTGATCGCGGCGGCGGCCCTGCGCCTCGCCGAGGCCGGGCGGCTCGAC
>LUYR01000310.1 GCA_001603335.1 Rhodospirillales bacterium Alpha_05
GGCGGCGATCAGGCGATCTGCGCATAGGCCTGCCCATGACGGCAGGAATCGCCCACGGCTTCCGGCGACGGGGTGTCGTAGGTCCAGATCTCGCGCACCTGGTTCTTCGCATCCACCATCACCGCGAGACTCTTGCGGCCCGGCAGGTCCTCCGCCGCCACGTCCTCGTAGGCCATGATGATCGCAAGGTCGCCCGCCGCGAACAGGTGCGCCGCCGCGCCGTTGAGGCAGCAGTCGCCCGCGCCCTCGCGGCCCTCGATAACGTAGGTCTGGAGGCGGTTGCCGTTGGCGACGTTGACCACGTCGACGCGGGTGTAGGGCAGGATCCCCGCGGCCTTCAGCATCAGCGGATCGATGGTGATCGAACCGATGTAGTCGACGCGCGCCTCGGTGACGGTGACGCGGTGGATCTTGCCGTACATGAACGGCCGGCGCGCCGCGTCGAGGCTGTAGCCCGAGGGAATCTCGTCGGCGCTGCCGATCTTGCGGATGCTGGGTTGGCTCATCTCGTCCTGACTCCTCAATCGTCCCGGCTTCGCGGAAGGCATGTTCTTGGCGCTCGCGCCCGCAGAAATCAAGAAAAAGCGGAAGCGAACGGCGACAATCGGCCTCAAACATCTAGACAACGCACCAAGACCAACCCAGGAGTAAGATCAATACCCTGAAACAAAACCGGCGACTGACGCATGCGAGGGTATGCTGCCCAAGTCTCCGTTGGGCGGCGCGATGAAGATTTTATGTCATCATGGCTCGTCGATTGACCCCGTGGGCCGTCCTGGGGCATCAATCATGCCGCTGAAGCCATCCATTCGGCTTCCGCCATATGGGGGATAGTCATGGTTGCCCTGTTCGGTCGCAAGCGTGTGTCCCGTGAGCAGACCCGGGACGCCGCACCCGAAACCCGTGCCGCAGGCGACGTCCAGCCGCCTGCCGTCGAGGTATGCGCATCGCATCGCGCCGGACTCGCCGAGCCCTGGCGCGCCATCGTCGCCGGACTCGGCCACGCCTTCCAACCGGTGGTCAACATCCACTCGGGCCACACCTACGGCCTGGAAGCCTTGTTGCGCGGCTACGAGGACTTCGGTTTTTCCTCGGCCAACGCGGTCTTCGACGCCGCCTTCGCCGACGGCGTGCTCGACGCCGTCGACCGCGCACTCAAGGAAAAGGCGATCGCCGCCTACGCGGAGTGGCCGTTCTGTCACGACCGCAAGCTGTTCATCAACATCGACGCGCGGATCTTCGCCCGCCCCGGCGCGGGCAGCCTCGGCCACACCCGCGAGGCACTGCAGAGGGCGGGCCTCGCCGACGGCGCGATCATCCTCGACGTCAGCGAGCGCGCGCCGTTCGCCGACTTCCTCGCCGAGTTCCTGCACGAGAAGGAAACCCACCGCTCGTCGCTGCGCTACGCGGTGGACGACTTCGGCGCGGGGCTCGGCAGCCTCCAGACCCTCTACGGCGCGCACCCCGACTTCATCAAGATCGACCGCACCCTGCTCGCCGGAGCCTCCGACGACGCACGCAAAAAGATCTTCTTCTCCCACATCGTCAGCATCGCCCACCTCCTCGGGATCATGGTGGTGGCCGAGGGGGTGGAGGACGAGACCGAGTATTTCGTCTGCAAGGAGGTCGGCTGCGACCTGATTCAGGGCTTCGTCGTCTGCCCGCCGGTGGACGCGGTCGACGCGGCGGAGCGCGAATACCTCAACGTCCGCGACCTCTCGCGCCGCGACCGCCGCCAGAGTCGCAGCGACGAGCGCATCCTCCTCGAACGCATGGAAACCCTCGCGCCGATCGGCATCGAAACCCGCATGCTCGAGGTGTTCGAGCGCTTCCGCGCCGAGAAGGCGCGCACCTTCTTTCCCGTGGTCGACGCGGCGGGCGAGCCGCGCGGCATCATCCGCGAGGGCGACCTCAAGGACTACACCTATTCCCAGTTCGGCCGCGATTTGATGACCAACCGCGCCTACGGCCGCTCGCTCGAACAGTTCATCAGCCCCTGCCCGGTGGCGGCGATCAACCTCGCCGCCGAGCGCATCCTCGAAATCTTCTCGGGCGCCGACCAGGCCGAGGGACTGATCCTCGTCGACGGTCAGGCAAAGTACGCCGGGTTCCTCTCCGCCACCGCGCTCTTGCGGGTGATCAACGACAAGAACCTGACCCTGGCGCGCGACCAGAACCCCCTCTCGCGCCTGCCCGGCAACACCGTGATCCACGAATTTCTTTCCGAATGCCTCGGCGACGCGAGCGTCGAGCACGCGATGATTTATTACGACTTCGACAACTTTAAGCCGTTCAACGATCATTACGGTTTTCGCCAGGGCGACCGTGCGATCCAGGCGTTCGCCGACCTGCTGCGCCGCCAGTTCGGCGGCACGGAGGATTTCATCGCCCACGTCGGCGGCGACGACTTCGTTTCCGGGCGCAAGGCAGTCGCGGATTTCGGCCAACTCGAAGCCGCGGTCGCCCGCACCCTCGAGCTGTTCCGCGAGGAAGTGGCGGCGTTTTACGACGACGACGCGCGGAACTCCGGCTTCATTACCGTCGCCGACCGCTACGGCACCGAGCGCCGCTTCCCCCTGCTCACGGTGAGCGCGGCGGTGGTGCGGATTCGCCCCGAGAGCGACCAGCGCGGCGACGATCGCTTCGGCCCGCTAATCGCGGGGCTGAAAAAACTCGCGAAGTCGGACCCCAACCATCTCGCCGTCGGCATCCTGCCGTAAAACTCTCCACGAGATTTCCGGGGCTTACCCGGACTCGAGGGATTTTCCATCTCCGGCTCTCGCCAAGAAGGGTGCCTTCGGCACGAAGACTGCGCTAGTCTTCGCTCTTACCTTGTCGTTGCGCATCACGTGTGCGACTTCCCGCGTCGTACCCGCAGCCCGCGACGATCCTTTGGAGGCCCCGATGACCCGACCGCCGGACGAAGCGCCTTCGTCCTCCGCCCGCGTTTCCACGGGCCGGTCCGACGGCGGCGACTTCGCGGAATTCGACGCCGAGGCGCGGCTGATCCGGATGAGCCACCGCTTCGCCCGCCTGATCGCACCCGGGCATCCGCTGCCGGTGCCGGGCACGCCGCTCGGCGACGTCGTCGCCGCGCTGATCGGCGGCACGACCACCGACCCGACGCCGACGATCATGCGCCACCTCAAGGATCGCGACGGCGTCGCCGAGGACATTCTCGCCGAGGGCCGCCGCGTCCTCCACATCGGCCTCTCGGCCGAGGCCGATGGCAGCACCCGGCTCAGCGTCCTCGACGTCACCCGCGACCGCCAGATGCGCGCCAGCACGAGGCGGCGCGACGACATGCTCCGCCTGATCGGCGCCGCGCAGACCGCCGCGCTCGCCGACGGCGAAGCCGCGATCGCCACGTTCCTCGACCGCCTGATCCAGGTCGCCGAGTGCCACGCCGGCCTCCTCCTCAATCTCCAGGCCGACGCCGAAGGGCTCCTCCGCGCCACGCCCCTCGCCGTCCGCGGCGCGTGGCAGGACGCACTCGACGGACTGCCGCCGCCGGTGCTGCTGCGCGCCCTCGACACCCTCGAACCGGTCCGCGCCGAGGACGGCGCGGAAACTCCCGGCCTCGGCCACACCGCGGTGCTGCCGGTCTTCGACCGCAACCGCGCCATCGGGCTGATCGCGCTCTCCGGCCGCGCGATGCCGTTCGACGACGACCTGATGGAGTGCCTCGCCGCCGCCCCCGCCACCCTCGCCCTGCTGCTCTCGCTCAAGGCGTCGCGCCGCCGCAGCCACCAGACCGCGCGCGATCTCCGCGCCAGCCGCAACCAGGTACAGGCGATCTTCGACACCATCTCCGACGGCGTACTGATGTTCTCGGCGAGCGGCATGATCGTCGGCCTCAACGCCGCCGCCGAGCGCCTGTTCGGCGTCGACCTGGGCGCGGCGCTCGGCCGCGCGGCCACCGACTTTCT
>LUYR01000311.1 GCA_001603335.1 Rhodospirillales bacterium Alpha_05
ACGCCGTTGGCGCGGCCCAACGCGCCCTTGTCCTGCGCCGCGATCGCGCGCGCCAGGGCATCGGGCGCGAGCACCGAGAGAATCGCCAGGCCGACCTTGGCCCCCACCCCCTGCACCGTGGTGAGGCGGCGGAACCACGCCTTGTCTTCCTGGGTGAGGAAGCCGTAGAGCAGGATCGCGTCTTCGCGCACCACGGTCTCGACCCAGAGCGTCGCGGGCTGGCCGACCGCGAGCTTGGCGAGGGTGCGGCCCGGGCAGGCGACGAGGTACCCCACCCCGCCGACGTCGACGATGGCGGAATCCACGTCCACCGCCGCGATCATCCCTTTGAGGCGTGCGATCATCCGATTTCCCCCAGGGCGCGGCGCAACGAGGCGTCGCTGGCGCGATAGCGCGCATGACAGATCGCCACCGCCAGCGCATCGGCGGCGTCGGCGGTTTCGGCGGTCGAGCCGGGCAGCAGCATCCGCACCATCAGGCCGACCTGCTCCTTCGCCGCGTGGCCGGTGCCGACGATGTTCTTCTTGATCAGGTTGGGGGTGTATTCCGCCACCGGAATGCCGAAGATCGCGGGCGCGAGCATCACCGCGCCGCGCGCCTGACCGAGCTTCAAGGTCGAAGCCGGGTTGCGGTTGACGAAGGTTTCCTCGATCGCGGCCTCGTCGGGCGCATAGACCTTGAGCACCGCGAGCACGCCCTCGTGCAGCATCTTCAGGCGTTCGGACAACGCCAGCTTCTCGTCGGAGCGGACCACCCCCGAGGCCACGAAACGCAAGCGATTGCCTTCGGCATCGAGGATGCCCCAGCCGGTAACGCGTAAGCCCGGGTCCAGCCCGATCAACCGCATGCGATTTCGCTCCCGAGGGGTGGAGGCGGATTACGCCTCCAGACTGGCCGCCACCTCGTCCGAGATTTCGTAGTTGCCCGAAACCCGCTGCACGTCGTCGTTGTCGTCGAGCGCGTCGATCAGCCGGAACAGCGACTGCGCGGTCTCGGCGTCGAGCGAAACCGTGTTGAGCGGCTTCCATTCGAGGCGCGTGGCGGCAGCTTCGCCGAACTTCTTCTCGAGCTCGTCCTTGACCGCGTGGAGTTCGTCCGGCGCGGTGAGGATGTCGTGGCCGTCGTCGGTGGAAACCACGTCCGACGCACCGGCTTCGAGCGCGGCTTCGAACATCGCCTCGGCATCGGCGGCTTCCGGCTTGTACTGGATCAGGCCGACGCGGTCGAAGTTGAACATCACCGAGTTGGTTTCGCCCATCTGGCCGCCGAGCTTGTTGAACGTGCTGCGGACTTCCGACGCGGTGCGGTTGCGGTTGTCGGTGAGCGCCTCGACGATCAGGAACACGCCGCCCGGGCCGCGGCCCTCGTAGCGCATTTCGACGTAGTTGGTGTCGTCGGCGCCCGGCAGCGCGCGCTTGATCGCGCGTTCGATGTTGTCCTTCGGCATGCTCTGGCTGCGCGCGGCGACGATCGCGGCGCGCAGGCGCGGGTTCATCGCCGGGTCGGGCAGGCCGACCTTGGCCGCGACGGTGATTTCACGCGCGAGCTTGGTGAAGATCTTGGCCCGCTGCGCGTCCTGCGCGCCCTTGCGGTGCATGATGTTCTTGAATTGGGAGTGACCAGCCATTCCATACCTTGCAATGCTTGCGGGGCGCTGAGCGCCGTAGGCGCGCCGCGCCGGGAAAATGCGCGGCATTATCCATGCAGCGACGCGAAAAACGCAACCCCCAATCCGGGGTGTTCGCTTAAGGATTCGGATACGCGCGCGCCAACCGGCCGCCGATGCGCAGCATCTCGACCCGGGTTGCCAATCCGCTGCGATCGTCGGTCTCGATATAGACGCCGCAGACCGTCGCATCGCCGTCGGCGGGGGTGAGGCGGTCGCCCGGAATCTTCTTGGTGAAGCGGCTGATCGCCACCGCCTTGCCCATGCCGATCACCGAGTCATAGTCGCCGCACATCCCGGCGTCGGTGAGGTACGCGGTGCCACCGGGGAGGATCTGCGCATCGGCGGTCGGCACGTGGCTGTGCGAGCCCACCACGAGGGAGACGCGGCCGTCGAGCGCATGGCCCATCGCCATCTTCTCGCTCGTCGCCTCGGCATGGATGTCGACGATCGCCGCCGCCACGGTCGCGCCGAGGCGATGCTTCGACATGATCTCCTCGACCGCCTGGAACGGATCGTCGAGCGGGTCGAGGAACAGCCGCCCCATCACCTGCGCCACCAGCACCTTGCGCCCGTCGGGCAACGGCAGCACGGTAACGCCCCGCCCCGGCGTGCCGCGCGGGAAGTTGGCCGGGCGCACGAGGCGCGGGTCGCCGTCGATGTAGCCGATGATCTCGCGCTGGTCCCACACGTGGTTGCCGGTGGTCAGCGCGTCGGCTCCCGCCTCATAGAACTCGGCGCAGATCTTCGGCGTGATGCCGAAGCCGTGGGCGGAGTTCTCGCCGTTGACGATGACGAAGTCGAGCTTGAGGTCGCGCTTGAGCGCCGGGATCGCTTCGAGCGCCGCGGTGCGTCCGCTGCGGCCGACGACGTCGCCGAGATACAAGATTTTCATGAAGACCCGTTGGTTTTGTGCTTGGGCGCGTCGCGAAGCGGCAGCACGCCGCGTTCGGTGAGCACCATGTCGAGGCGACGGTCCCAGGATTCGTGCGGGACGGTTTCGATCTCCTGAATCGCGAAGGCGACGCCGAGGGAAACCGGCCGGTGCTCGGCCTCCGCCATCGCGGCGAGAGTACGGTCGTAATAGCCGCCGCCGTAGCCGAGGCGGTAGCCGCCGGCGTCGAAGGCGAGCAGCGGGATCAGGATCACGTGCGGCCGGCACACCGCGCTGCCGCGCGGCGGCTGGCGGGTGCCGAACGGCCCTTCGTCGAGCAGCGCGTCCGGCTCCCAGGCACGGAACACCAGGGGTGCGTTGGCCTGTTCGACCACCGGCAGCGCGATCCTCCAGCCGACCTGGCGCAGCCAGTCCACCAGCAGGCGGGAATCGATTTCGCCGCCGAGGGGATAGTAGACGGCGGCGATGCCATTTTCGGGCGGGACGGCGAGAAGGGGAACGGTGGCGGCGTGGCGCACCAGGGATTCGGCGGCGTGGCGGCGGTCCGGGGCGGCGATGCGGCCGCGCAGGAACTTCGCGGTCCCGCGCAGGGCACGCTTGGTCTCCGCGACAGAACCGGCAACCACCGACGGCATCAGCATGTTTCACCCAATGTTGTTCGCGCCGAGGAAGCCCGGGCGCGAAAGTCCGCGAGGAGTACGCTACGGAATGGGCAAGGTGGCGGGGCCGTTACAACCGTGGGTGTGTGGAATACACAAGGGCCGCTCCAACAAAGTGGGCGCCATGTAATCAGACCACGGCCTGAACAGGGACAGCACCCTTTCTATAAACGTTGGCCCCAGTGATGTCGCGGACCACACGCGTTGTCCAGCACCCGCCACCCACCAATCTAGTGACCCCGGAGGCGTTCGGCAATCGATTCGATTCGATCGGCCATCCGATCGATCGCGTCGACCACCTGGGTTTCCGCTTCCGCCTTCGCTTCCGCGCCGCCTGAGCCGTTGGCGGCACGCAGTTCTTCAAGCTCGCCATAGGTCTCGGCGAGTTCGTCGGCGACCAGCAGGCCGATCATCGCGAGCAGGAGATTTTCCTGGATCGGGCCGATCGCGGCGGTGAGCTCGCGGCCGCGCTGGTCGAGATAGCGGCCGAGACGGCCGATCTGCGCTTCCTGCCCATCGTCGCAGGAGATGGTGTACTGGTTGCCGGCGATGGTGAGCGTGACTTGAGCCAAGACTCACTCCTCCAAAAGGCGGGAAAGATCGGAAATGGTCTCATCCAGGCCTGCCGACGTGGCGCGCGCGACCTCCTCGAGGGCGGCGCAGCGTGCGCGCAGGTCGGCGATTTCGCCGGCATCGGCGGCGGAGACGGCGACGCCGGTTTGCGCGGCGCGCTC
>LUYR01000312.1 GCA_001603335.1 Rhodospirillales bacterium Alpha_05
CATTACTTCCGCATCATCCAGAACAGCCAGCCGCGCCAGCCGCGGGTGACCTCGCCGGCCGCCGCCGATGGCGCCGAGGGGCCGCAGCCGGAGCAGGTTGAGGACGGCGGCGAAGACGCCGCCAACGACGACAACGACAACGACGAGGCCCAAGTCGAGGTGATCCGCCCTGCCGCGCAGGCGAATTCGCAGGAATCCCAGGACGTGGAAGACCCGGAATCGGTCGCCGTCTGAGCCGTTTCCGATCCTGCCCAAGCGTTGCGCCGCCCTTCTTTCGAAGGGCGGCTTTTCGTTGCCGCTTTGGGGACTTGCGGCGCGGGGGTGGCGGTGTCCATATGGAAACACGAGACGCGGGCGTTGCCTGATTGGGACGCGCCGCGACGGTCGCCAGATAAGGGACAGAAGCCATGGATATCGAAAAGTTCACCGAACGTGCGAAGGGCTTTCTTCAGGCCGCCCAGCACACCGCGATCCGCATGGGTCACCAGCAATTCCTGCCCGAGCACCTGCTGAAGGCGCTGCTCGACGACCAGGAAGGCTTGGCCGCGAACCTGATTCGCGCCGCGCACGGCCGCCCGGAGACCGCCAAGGTCGAGGTCGAGGCCGCGCTCGCCAAGGAACCCAAGGTCGAGGGCGGCTCGGGCGAGGTCTTCACCCCGCGCTCGCTGATCCGCGTGCTCGACAGCGCGCAGGAGGCGGCGACCAAGGCCGGGGATTCCTACGTCACCGCCGAATACCTTCTGCTCTCCCTGGCGCTTGCCGAGGGCACCAAGGCCGCTGCCGCCCTGAAGGCGGCGGGCGTGACGCCGCAGAGCCTGAATGCCGCGGTCCGCGACATGCGCAAGGGCCGCGCCGCGGACTCCCCGAGCGCCGAGGACCAGTTCGAGGCGCTGAAGAAGTACACCATCGACTTCACCGCGCGGGCGCGCGACGGCAAGCTCGACCCGGTGATCGGCCGCGACGAGGAAATCCGCCGCACCATCCAGGTCCTCTCGCGCCGTACCAAGAACAATCCGGTGCTGATCGGCGAGCCGGGCGTCGGCAAGACTGCGATCGTCGAGGGATTGGCGCTGCGCATCATCAATGGCGACGTGCCGGACAGCTTGCGCGACAAGCGGTTGCTGTCGCTCGATCTGGGCGCGATGGTCGCGGGCGCGAAGTTCCGCGGCGAGTTCGAGGAGCGGCTGAAGGGCGTGCTGACCGAGATCCAGTCGGCGGCGGGTGAGATCGTGCTGTTCATCGACGAGATGCACACCCTGATCGGCGCGGGCGCGGCGGAAGGCTCGATGGATGCCTCGAACCTCTTGAAACCCGCCCTGGCGCGCGGCGACCTGCACTGCGTCGGCGCGACGACGCTGAACGAATACCGCAAGCATGTGGAAAAGGATGCGGCGCTGGCGCGGCGTTTCCAGCCGGTGTTCGTCTCCGAGCCGACGGTCGAGGACACGATCTCGATCCTGCGCGGCATCAAGGAGAAGTACGAGCTGCACCACGGCGTGCGGATTTCGGATTCCGCCCTGGTGGCGGCGGCGACGCTGTCGGACCGCTACATTTCCGACCGTTTCCTCCCCGACAAGGCGATCGACCTGATGGACGAGGCGGGCAGCCGTCTGCGGATGCAGGTGGACAGCAAGCCGGACGAACTCGACGAGGTCGACCGCCGCCTGATCCAGCTCAAGATCGAGCGCGAAGCCCTGAAGAAGGAACAGGACCCCGCCTCCCGCGAGCGCCTCGAGCGGCTCGAGGAGGAGTTGGGCGAGCTTGAGGAGAAGTCGGCGACGATGACCGCGCAGTGGAAGCGCGAGCAGTCGACGCTGGCCGACTCCACCAAGATCAAGGAGCAGCTCGACCAGCTGCGGATGCAGGCGGAGCGCGCCCAGCGCGAAGGCCGTTTCGAGGAGGCCGGGCGGTTGCTCTACGGCGACATCCCCAATCTCGAAGCCAAGCTCAAGGCCGCCGAAACCTCGGCCTCCAGCCGCGTCCTCGACCAGGTGGTGAGCGAGCGCCACATCGCCCAGGTGGTGGCGCGCTGGACCGGCATCCCGGTGGACAAGATGCTCGAAGGCGAGAAGGACAAGCTGCGTAACATGGAGGCCGAGGTCGGCCGCCGCGTGATCGGCCAGGCCGAGGCGGTGAGGGCGGTGTCGAATGCGGTGCGGCGCTCCCGCGCCGGTTTGCAGGACCCCAACCGCCCGATCGGTTCGTTCCTGTTCCTCGGGCCGACCGGCGTGGGCAAGACCGAGTTGACCAAGGCGCTCGCCGCGTTCCTGTTCAACGACGAGACCGCGATGGTGCGCATCGACATGTCGGAGTACATGGAGAAGCACGCGGTCGCGCGGCTGATCGGCGCGCCGCCCGGCTACGTCGGCTACGACGAGGGCGGGGCGCTGACCGAGGCGGTGCGGCGGCGGCCGTATCAGGTGATCCTCTTCGACGAGATCGAAAAGGCGCACCCCGACGTGTTCAACATCCTGCTCCAGGTGCTCGACGACGGCCGCCTCACCGACGGCCAGGGGCGCACCGTGGACTTCGCCAACACTTTGATCGTGATGACCTCCAACCTCGGCGGCGACATCCTCGCGGCGCAGCCGCCGGGCGAGGATTCTGGCCTGGTGCGGGATCAGGTAATGGCGGTGGTGCGGGGCGCGTTCCGGCCCGAATTCCTCAATCGGCTGGACGAGATCCTGCTGTTCCACCGTCTCGCGCCCGAGCACATGGATGGCGTGGTGGCGATTCAGTTGCAGCGCCTGGAGAAGCGCCTCGCGGATCGCGACATCGCCCTCGACGTCACCGACGAAGCGCGGCACTGGCTCGCCGAGCGCGGCTACGATCCGGCCTACGGCGCGCGGCCGCTCAAGCGGCTGATCCAGCGCACCCTCGAAAATCCGCTGGCGATGTGCCTTCTCGAAGGCCAGATCGTCGACGGCGGCGTGGTGCGGGTGGATGCCGACGCCAGCGGCCTCACCATCGACGGACGCCCGGCGTCCGCGTGGGCCGCATGAGCGAGGAA
>LUYR01000313.1 GCA_001603335.1 Rhodospirillales bacterium Alpha_05
TGGGGCGACCGCTACGGCGAGGGCAGGCTGCTCGGCCGCCGCGCCCTGGTCTCGACCACCGCGGGCGGGCGCGAACCCCATTATTCGCGGCGCGGCGTGAACGGCGCGCTCGACGACGTGCTATTCCCGATCCAGCACGGCACGCTGTTCTATCCCGGCATGGCGGTGCTCGACCCCTTCGTCGTCTACCAGGCGGACCGCCTCGCGCCGGAAGATTGGCCCGCCGTCGCCGAACGCTATCGCGCCCGCCTCGAAGGGCTGTTCACCGACGCGCCGATCCCCTATCGCCGCCAGAACGGCGGGCACTATGACGCCCAGCAGGTGTTGAAGGAGGGCCTCGGCGCGGGGGCGGACGGCTTGCGGATTCATCTGCTGGGGGCGGGGGATCCGGAGCAATTGCCGGTCTCTCCGGTCTGAACCCGGCGCGCTCGCATCCGTCGCCGGGAATGCCCATCTCGGGGAACGGGCGTTCCCTGGCGGCGGAGGCGGCGATGAAGGTGGCGATTCTCGACGACTGGTTCGATACCCTGCGCGGGCTGGCGAGCTTCGCGAAGCTCGCGGGGCACGCGGTGACGGTGTGGAACGACCACACCGACGACCTCGCGGTGCTGGCCCAGCGCCTCAAGGACACGGAGGTGCTGGTACTGATCCGCGAGCGCACCGCGATCCGCGCCGAGTTGATCGCGCGGTTGCCCAAGTTGCGGCTGATCAGCCAGCGCAGCGTCTACCCGCATATCGACGTCGAGGCCTGCACCCGCGCCGGGGTCGTGGTCTCCTCCAACCAGCACGACGGCACGCCCTCCTACGCCGCGGCGGAGATGACCTGGGCGCTGCTGCTCGCGCTGGTGCGGCAGATCCCGGCGCAGGTCGCCTCGCTCAAGGCCGGAACCTGGCAGGCGGGAGTGGGAACGACGCTGCGCGGCAAAACCCTCGGCATCTACGGCTACGGCCGGATCGCCAAGGTGGTGGCGGGCTACGCCATCGCGTTCGGCATGGAGGTGCTGGTGTGGGCGCGGCAGGACTCCCGCGAGCGCGCCGCCTCGGACGGCTATCGCGTCGCCCCCGATAAGGAAACCTTCCTCCGCAGCGCCGACGTGCTCACCTTGCACATGCGGCTCAAGCCCGCGACCCGGGGCATCCTCACCCGCGCCGATCTCGCGTTGATGAAACCCAGCGCGATCCTCATCAACACCGCGCGCGCCGGGCTGATCGAGCCGGGGGCGCTCGCCGACGCACTCAAAGCCGGTCGGCCGGGCTGGGCGGCGGTGGACGTGCTCGACATCGAGCCGGTGGGGCCGGAGCGGGAACCCCTGCTCGGCCTCCCCAACGCGCTCTGCACGCCCCACGTCGGCTACGTCACCCGCGAGGAGTTCGATTTGCAGTTCAACGACGTCTACGACCAGATCAACGCCTAAGCCGATCAACGTCGTCAATCCCGAGGTGCTGAAGCCCTAGCGGCGGGCGGTGAGCCGCCGCGCCATAGGCACGATGCCGTGCACCATGCCGAGAACCATCGGCGGCACCGCCACCAGGGTGAGCTGCCACACCGGCCAGCCGCTGGTGAAGGGGGCTGCGATCTCGAGGATCGCGTTGATCAGGCTGTAGGCGCCCAGCATCACCAGGCCGAGGAAGTGGGTGTGGGCGAGCGCGTTGCGGATTGTGGTCATCGCCGTGATCCTCTACTATATCGAAACGATCCGTTTCGATTAATATAAACGAAACGTACCGTTTCGCAAGAGGGGGGAATCATGACCACCGAAAATTCCGCGTCCGAGCCGCGCCGCGCCTCCACCGGGGCGCGCCGCAACCCGCAGTCGGAGGAGGCGATCCTCGCCGCCGCGCGCGCGCTGCTGGCGGAAAAGGGCTACGCCGGGTTCTCCATCGACGAGGTGGCGCGGCGCGCCGGCGCGGGCAAGCCGACGATCTACCGCCGCTGGCCAAACAAGGCCGAACTGATCGTCGCGGTCTATAACGCCGACAAGGCGGCGCACATGATGCCCTCGGAGAGCGGCGACCTTGCCGCCGACATCGAGGCCTATACCCTGCAACTCTGGGGATTCTGGCGCAACACGCCGCTCGGCGAAACCTTCCGCGCGCTGATCGCGGAGGCCCAGACCGGGGCCGCGGCGCTCGACGCGCTACGGCACAAGTTCCTGGACGCTCGGGCCCTGGAACTGCGGAAGCTCTTCGTCGGCGCGGCGGAGCGGGGCGAGATCGCCCCTGCCGCCATCGACACGCTCCTCGAACTCTACATCGGCTTCAACTGGCTCTACCTGCTCACCGATCGGATCGGCGATACGGGGCGTGTGGGCGCGATGGCACGCGCACTGGCACGAGCTGGGGCTGTGGCCGCGGAATGATCATTTCCGCGACTTTCCGCAACGCTTGCAGCACCCGTCCTTGTTCACTTTTCCGCAGGGACCATCTTTTCTGCATTTTCCGTCCTTTCCGTCTTTTTTCTTTTTATCCTTGCCCATCCCCGGGCTTCCTCCGCAACTGAGAACCATTATCAATACATCATATAGTATGGCGGTGCGGCCCCGACAACGCGCGCGACCCCGCCAGATGGAAATGCTATGATTTCGCCTCGGGGTTTGGTTTTTGCGACGGGGTGTCGGGTGACTTACACGGTGGTGCTGACGTCGATAGGGCTGGAGATGGCCGCCGACTTGATCATGCGTTTGCGGCAGAGCCGGGTGCACGACGTGCGCGTGGTTGCGGTCGAACGCCGCTCCGACATCATCGCGCGGCACTTCGCCGACGCGTTCTTCTGCATCGATTCCTGGGACCCGCGAACCTTCGCCGAAGGCGTGGTGCGGATCGCCGAGGCCGAAGGCGCGGACCTGATCCTGCCGCTGGTCGACGGCGACGCCCTTGCCCTCGCGCCCTACGCCGACGCGTTCGCCGCGCTCGGCTGCAAGCTCGCGTGCAACCGCCTTGCGCTGGTCGAAACCCTCTCCAACAAGCTCGAGGCCTATCGCCTGTTCACCCAGGTCGGCCTGCCGGTGCCCGACTGGCGCGCGGCGGACAGCCGCGAGCGCCTCGTTGCGGCGGTGGAGCAGATGTTCGGCCTCTACGGCGAGGTGGTGGTCAAGCCCGCCAACGCCCAGTCGAGCCGTGGCGTCAGCGTGGTGCGCAACGCGATCCACGGCGCGCAGGAATACCTCGGCTCGCGCGAAGTCCACATGGACTACGACACCTTCATGACCCGCTTCGTCGACGTCTACGACGCGCTTTTCCCGGTGGTGGTGATGAAGCGCATGCGCGAGCCGGTGCACGACCTCGACGTCCTCGCCTGGGAGGGCGACGCGAAGCGCGTCGTCGCGCGCCGCCGCCGCAACACCGCGCTCCCCAACGAAGGCCACGACATCGTCGCCTCGCCGGTGCTGCGCGACCTCGGCCGCGACATCGCGCGCAAGCTCAACCTCTCGTGGCTGGTGGATTGCGACGTGATGTTCGACGAGACTGGCGCGCCCTGCCTGCTCGAGGTCAACCCGCGCCCGAGCCA
>LUYR01000314.1 GCA_001603335.1 Rhodospirillales bacterium Alpha_05
CTCACCTGCCCGGTGGCGGCGGTGGGGCGGCCCGACGACCGGCTGATGGCGGCGGTGCTGGCGAAGTTGTTCCACGACCGCCAACTGGTGGTCGGCGAGGCGGAGATCGCCTACCTGCTCACCCACATGGATCGCGCCATCGCCTCGGCCGAGGCGGTGGTGGCGGAGGCCGACCGCCGCGCCCTTGCGCTCAAGCGCAAGGTCAGCGTCGCGTTGTTGAAGGAAGTGCTCGAGGCCTAGGCCTTGACCAGCGACTTCGGGGTGAAGGCGGCGATGATGCTGCCGCGCCCGGTGCCGATCTCGGCCCACGTGTCGATCGGCAGGGCGAACGCCGCCACCGCGCCGGTGGGGAACTTGGTGAACGCCGGATTGCCGGAGATTTCCGACCGCCGCGCCAGGGTCCAGGCGAAATCGAAGATTCCCGGATTGTGTCCGATGATCATCGCGCAATCCGCCGCGTCGCCGATCATCGAGGTGGCGCGCATCAGGGTTTCCGCGCTCGCTTCGTAGATCGCGTCGGCATAGACGATTTCCGCGCCGGGGAAGAGGTCGGCGATCGCCGCCAGGGTCTCGCGGGTGCGCCGCGCGGTGGAGCAGAGCACGGTCTGCGGCGGCGGGCAGCGGGCGAGAAGGGCGTCGCGGATGGTCTTGGCGTCGGCTTGCCCGCGGTCGGAAAGCGCGCGGTCGCGGTCCGAGCCGGAGCGGGCCTCGATCTCGGATTTGAGGTGACGCATCAGGATCAGGGATTTTGTCATGAAAACATCATCCTCATCAGGGCTCGGGGTGGGTATGCGGTAATCGTCGAAAGGGTTAGGCCTTTCGACGACGTTGAGTTTCCGCCACAATAGCGGGGCGAGTCCAGCGGCGCAAAGATGCCGTTTTCAAGCCGGAGGTTGACTGTCATGAGCGGCGCCAAGCCCGAAACACCGCCCAAGCCCATCGATCTTGGGTCGCTGCCCGTCGACACCCTGTATATCAACCGCGAACTGTCCTGGCTTGCGTTCAATACCCGCGTGCTCGAAGAGGCCGACAATCCCAATCATCCGCTCCTCGAACGCGTGCGCTTTCTCTCGATCAGCGCGTCCAACCTCGATGAGTTCTATATGGTGCGCGTCGCGGGTTTGAAAGGCCAGGTCGACGCCGGGGTCAACACCCCGTCGGACGACGGCCTGACGCCGGAGCAGCAACTCGTGCGGATCAACGCCGAGGCCCGCGCCGTGGTTGCGCGCCAAGTGAGCTCGTGGAAGTTCCTCCAGGGCGAGCTGCGCAAGGAAGGCGTGGCGGTGATCGAGCCGAAGGAAATGACCAAGGCCGACCGCGTCTGGCTGAGCGAGCACTTCATGGGCCAGATCTTCCCGATCCTCACGCCCCTGGCGATCGACCCGGCGCACCCGTTCCCGTTCATCCCCAACCTCGGCATGGCGCTGGTGCTGGAGCTGAAGGCGAAGTCGCGGCCCGAGCTGCTGCACGCGCTTGTGCCGCTGCCGGGCCAGGTCGACCGCTACATCCGCCTGCCGGGCGAGGGGATCCGCTTCATTTCCCTCGAGCAGGTGGTGATGCTCCACCTCGATCGCCTGTTCCCCGGCTATGCCGTGGAGAAGAGCGGCCACTTCCGCATCCTGCGCGACAGCGAAATGGAAATCGACGAAGAGGCCGAAGACCTGGTGCGGAGTTTCGAGAGTGCGCTGAAGCGCCGCCGCCGCGGCCACGTCATCCGCCTCACCATGACCCACGAGATGGCGCCCGAGCTGCGTGCGCTGATCGCCGAGGCGCTCGACATCGCCCAGGAGGACATGTTCGACCTCGAAGGCATGGTCGGCGTGGCGGACATCAAGACGATCATCGTCTACGACCGCCCCGACCTCTTGTTCTACCCCTTCACCGCGCGCTTCCCGCAGCGGATCCGCGACTTCGGCGGCGACTGCTTCGAGGCGATCGGCAACAAGGATCTGGTGGTGCACCACCCCTACGAATCCTTCGACGTGGTGGTGCAGTTCATCCGTCAGGCGGCGCGGGACCCCAACGTCGTCGCGATCAAGCAGACGCTCTATCGTACCTCCGACGATTCGCCGATCGTCGCCGCCCTGGTCGAGGCGGCGGAGGCGGGCAAGTCGGTGGCGGCGATGGTGGAGCTGAAAGCCCGCTTCGACGAGGAAGCCAATATCCGCTGGGCGCGCCGCCTCGAACGTGCCGGCGCCCAGGTGGTCTACGGCTTCATCGACTTGAAGATCCACGCCAAGGTGTCGTTGGTGGTGCGGCGCGAGGGCGGGGTGCTGCGCTCGTACGTCCATTACGGCACCGGCAACTACCACCCGATCACCGCGAAGATCTACACCGACCTGTCGTTCTTCACCTGCGATCCGGCGCTCTGCCGCGACGCGGCGAAGATGTTCAACTACATGACCGGCTACGCGCGCCCGGAGCAGATGGAAAAGCTCACCATCGCGCCGATCAACCTGCGCGGCCGCCTGATCGCCGACATCGAGGCGGAGATCGCCAACGCCAAGGCGGGCAAGCCCGCGGCGATCTGGGCCAAGCTCAATTCCCTCGTCGACACCGCGATCATCGACACCCTCTATCGCGCCTCGCAGGCCGGGGTGCAGGTGGATCTGGTGATTCGCGGCATCTGCTGCCTGCGACCGGGGGTGCCGGGGCTCTCCGAGAACATCCGGGTGAAGAGCATCGTCGGCCGCTTCCTCGAACACGCGCGCATCGCCTGCTTCGCCAACGGCCACCCGATGCCGTCGGAGCACGCCAAGGTCTACATCTCCTCCGCCGACTGGATGCAGCGCAACACCCTGCGCCGCGTCGAGAGCCTGGTGCCGATCGACAATCCGACGGTGCATCGCCAGATTCTCGACCAGATCATGGTGGCGAACCTGAAGGACACCGCGCAAAGCTGGAGCTTGCAGAGCGACGGCAGCTATCGCCGCTGCGAGCCGGTGGGGGCGGGATTCAGCGCGCACACCTATTTCATGACCAACCCGAGCCTCTCCGGACGGGGTAGCGCCCGGGTCAATCGCCAGCATGGAGAGATTCTTAGCTTGTCGCCGGAGGGCACGGATCATTAAAATGCGCCGCGCCCACACCCGCCGCGGGCGAGAGATAAGCGAAAGCATCGCCTCATGAGCGCGCACCCACTGCACCACGTCGCCGACGCCGAGGCCTCGGTTTCCGGCGACGGCAAACCGGTCGGGATCATCGACATCGGCTCCAACTCGGTGCGCTTCGTGGTGTTCGCGGGGCTTACCCGCGCGCCGGTGCAGCTGTTCAACGAAAAATCCGCCTGCGCCCTCGGCGCGGGCATCCAGAAATCCGGCATCCTCAATCCCGCCGGGCGCGACTGCGCGGTCACCGCGGTCGGGCGCTACGTCCGCCTCGCGCGTGCCATGGGCGTCGG
>LUYR01000315.1 GCA_001603335.1 Rhodospirillales bacterium Alpha_05
GATCACGCCCGAGTTGCTGATCGCCGCCTATCGCCAGGGCGCGTTCCCGATGGGGCGCGGCCGCGACGACCCCGACCTCGTCTGGCTTTCGCCGCTCCGCCGCGGCGTGCTGCCGCTCGACGGCCTGCACGTCGGCCGGAGCCTGCGCAAGGTGCTGCGCAAGCAACCCTTCCGCATCACCGTCAACCGCGACTTCGCGGGCGTCGTCGACGCCTGCGCCGCGCCCGCGCCCGACCGCGAGGACACCTGGATCACGCCGCAGATCGCCGAGCTCTACGTGCAGCTGTTCAAGCGCGGCTTCGCCCACTCGGTGGAGTGCTGGGTCGACGACGATCTGGCGGGGGGATTGTACGGCGTCGCGATCGGCGCGGCGTTCTTCGGCGAGAGCATGTTCTCCCGCCACACCGAAGCCTCGAAGGTGGCGCTGGTGCACCTGGTCGCACGCCTGCGCGCGGGTGGCTTCGCCCTGCTCGACACCCAGTTCACCACCGAGCACCTGCGCGGCATGGGCGCGGTCGAAATCGCCCGCCCCGCCTACCTCAAGGCCCTCGGCCTCGCCATCGACCAACCCGCCACCTTCACCCCGCCCGACGCCGCGATCGAAGCGGAGATGGCGAAGCTGCTGGGTTAGATATCCAGGTCTTCGGCGAAGCGGGCGCGTTCCTGGATGAAGCGGAAGCGGAGCTCGGGCTTGCGGCCCATCAGGTCTTCCACCAGGCGCGCGGTGTCCTTGGCGTCCGCCGCGCCCTCGTCGGTGCGGGCGTTCGGCACCATCACGCGGAGCAGCACGCGCTTCACCGGGTCCATGGTGGTTTCCTTCAGCGACGCGGGCGGCATTTCGCCCAGGCCCTTGAATCGGCTGATCTCGACCTTTTTCCCGGCGAACGTGGTCTTGAGCAGTTCCTCGCGGTGCGCGTCGTCGCGGGCGTAAACGCTCGTGGTGCCCGCGGTGATGCGATAGAGCGGCGGCATCGCGAGGAACAGGTGACCGCCCTCGATCAGCTTCGGCATCTCGCGATAGAAGAAGGTCATCAACAGCGAGGCGATGTGCGCGCCGTCCACGTCGGCGTCGGTCATGATGATGACCTTTTCGTAGCGCAGGCGCTCCTCGTCGTAGCGATCGCGCACGCCGCAGCCGAGCGCCTCGATCATGTCCTTGAGCTCCTGGTTGCCCTGGAGCTTTTCGAGCGAGGCGGAGGCGACGTTCAAAATCTTGCCGCGCAACGGCAGGATCGCCTGGGTCTCGCGGATGCGCGCCTGCTTCGCCGAGCCGCCCGCCGAGTCACCCTCGACGAGGAAGATCTCCGAGCCCTCCGCCACCGCGCGGGTGCAGTCGGCGAGCTTGCCGGGCAGGCGCAGGCGCTTGGTCGCCGACTTGCGCGAAAGCTCCTTCGCCTGCTTGCGCTTCTGCCGTTCCTCGGCGCGGTCGAGCACCATGGTCAAAAGCCGGTTGGCGACTTCCGGATCGGCGGTCAGCCAGTGGTCGAAGTGATCCTTCACCGCCTGCTCGACGAGGCGCGTCGCCTCGGCGGAGGCGAGCTTTTCCTTGGTCTGGCCCTGGAACTGCGGATCGCGGATGAACAGCGACAGCAGCACGCAGGCACCGCCGAACGCATCCTCGGCGTTGAGCTTGTCGGCCTTCTTGTTGCCGATCATCTCGGCATAGCCGCGCAGGCCGCGGGCCACGATGTTGCGGAAGCCGTTCTCGTGGGTTCCGCCCTCGGGCGTCGGGATGGTGTTGCAGTACGACGAGAAAAAGCCGTCGTCCATGTCGTCGGGCCAGATCGCCGCCCACTCCACCGAGCCCATGTCGTCGGAGAGTGTCGCGGTGCCCGCGAACGCCGTCGGCGTCAGGCGCGAACGGCCCTTGGTGACGTCGGCGAGGTAGTCGGCAAGGCCGTTGGGGAAGTGCAGGACGGCGCTCGCCGGGGTCGGATCCCCCTCGGCGATCAGCTCGGGCGCGCACGCCCAGCGCACCGTCACGCCGCGGAACAGGTAAGCCTTGGCGCGCACCATGCGGTACAGCGCCGACGGGCGGAAGCGCACCCGCGCGCCGAAAATCTGCGGATCGGGGCTGAAGGTGACGGTGGTGCCGCGACGGTTCTGCACCGCGCCCGCGTCCACCAGCGGCCCGAGCGCCAGCCCGCGGGAAAACGCCTGGGTGTAGAGCCTGCGATTGCGCGCGACCTCGACCACCAGCGACGCCGACAGCGCGTTCACCACCGAAATGCCGACGCCGTGCAGGCCGCCCGACACCTTATACGCGTCGCCGCCGAACTTGCCGCCGGAGTGGAGCGTGGTGAGGATGACTTCGAGCGCCGATTTGTCCGGGTACTTCGGATGCGGGTCCACCGGAATGCCGCGGCCGTTGTCGCGCACCGTCACCGCGCCGTCTTCCAGGAGCTCGACGTCGATGGTGGTGGCGTGCCCCGCCACCGCCTCGTCCATCGCGTTGTCCAGGACTTCCGCCACCAGATGGTGCATCGCGCGGTCGTCGGTGCCGCCGATGTACATGCCCGGGCGACGCCGAACCGGCTCCAACCCCTCAAGAACTTCGATGTCCTTGGCGGTGTAGGATTCGGCCTTGGCCAACGTCACGTCTTGGAACAAATCGCTCATCGCAGCTACCGGCTTACCTGAAAAATCAATCCATAGGGGCTCACCTACCCCCAACCCACCAAACCCTGAGTCCGGGCGGTACTGTACTCGCGTCGTCGGGGCAAAACAAGGCCAGGGCTCTGCCCTGGACCCGCAAAGGGGCTCGGCCCCTTTGATCCCATGAGTTCTGGTTTTTCGCGCGTAGCGCAATCACGCGCGAAAAACAAAATGGGATCGAGGGGACGAGTCCCCTCGCGGGTGCGGGCAGAGCCCGCATTATCCCCTTACGCCTTCAGCTTCGCGATCACCGTGACCTCGACCGGCGCGTTGCGCGGCAGGACGGCGACGCCGACGGCGTTGCGGGTGTGGCGGCCGGCTTCGCCGAAGACCGCGACGAAGAGGTCGGACGCGCCGTTGCCGACTTCCGGCTGGTTGTAGAAGTCGACGGCGGAGGCGACGAAGACGTCGACGCGGAGGATCTTCTCGATGCGGTCGAGATTGCCGTCGGTGGCATCGTTGAGCTTGGCGATCACCTGGAGAGCGGCGAGCTTGGCGGCTTCGACGCCGGCGGCGAGGTCGACATCGGCGCCAAGGCGACCGGTGCAGGCGAGACCTTTTTCGGTGATCGGCAATTGGCCGGAGGTATAGACCATGCCGTCGACGACGTGGAACGGCACATAGTTGGCGACCGGGGCGGCGGACACCGGGAGGGTCAGGCCGAGTTCGGCAAGGCGGGATTTCACGGCATCGGCCATGGCTCAAGTCTCCGTTCTGGTTCGCATGTTTGGCCGGACCGGGGGCGTTGCGGAAAACGCAATTGGCCTGGAGCGGCGGATCGGCCTATTGTTCGGTCTGCCCGATTCCGGGCGGATCGGATGAAGATTAGTGTCGGAGGCTCCCGGTGAGCAAGCTCTCCCTGCCCAAGGATAAAATCAAGGTCGTGCTGCTCGAGGGCATCCACGACAACGCCGTCCACGCGCTCAACGTGTCGGGCTACAGCAACATCGACAGCTACCCGGGCGCGCTCGACGGCGTTGCGCTGAGGGAAGCGCTGGCCGACGCGCACATCGTCGGGATTCGCTCGCGCACCCGGCTGACCGCCCAGGTGATCGCGCAGGCGCCGAAGCTGATGGCGGTGGGGTGCTTCTGCATCGGCACCAACCAGGTCGACCTTTCCGCCGCGAAGATGGCGGGTATCCCGGTGTTCAACGCCCCCTACTCCAACACCCGCTCGGTGGCGGAGATGGTGCTGGGCGAGATGATCATGCTCTATCGCGGCATCCCGGAGAAATCCGCCGCCGCGCACGCGGGCCGCTGGCTCAAGACCGCGAAGGGCTCGCACGAGATCCGCGGCAAGAAGCTCGGCATCATCGGCTACGGCCACATCGGCTCTCAGCTGTCGATCCTCGCCGAGGCGCTCGGCATGGAAGTTCAGTACTTCGACGTGGTGAACAAGCTCGCCCTCGGCAACGCCAAGGCCTGCCACACCATGGACCAGCTCTTGCGCACGTCGGACATCGTCACCCTGCACGTCCCCTCGACGCCGCAGACCAAGGGGATGTTCGGCGCGTCCGAGATCGGCCTGATGAAGAAGGGCGCGATGCTGGTGAACGCCTCGCGCGGCAACGTGGTGGACATCGACGCCCTCGCCGCCGCGCTCAACGACGGCCAGATCGGCGGCGCGGCGATCGACGTGTTCCCGAGCGAACCGGCGGACAACGGCGACGAGTTCACCTCGCCGCTGCGCGGCATTCCGAACGTGATCCTGACGCCGCACGTCGGCGGCTCGACGCAGGAGGCGCAGGCCAACATCGGCACCGAAGTCGCGGAAAAGCTGATCACCTACTCGGACAACGGCTCGACCTTGGGCGCGGTGAACTTCATGGAAGTGGCGCTGCCGGTGCAGGGCACCCAGACCCGCTTCCTCCACATCCACCGCAACGTTCCGGGCGTGATCTCGCGGATCAACGACATCTTCTCGGGCAAGGGGATCAACATCTCCGGCCAGTACCTGCGCACCGACGGCGAGATCGGCTACGTGGTGGTCGACGTCGAGGCCGACATCGAACCCGGCATGGGCTTCCGCCGCCAGCTCGAAGCGATCGACGGCACCCTGCGGGTACGCTTCCTCGTCTAAGGGTTCATCTGTCGCGCATTGATAAACGGAGCCGGAGATATCTCCGGCTCCGTTTTCATGAGGAGAGACAGCGGGCTTCGCGCCGCCGCCTTACATCGTCCGGACTTTTTCCAAGAACGCGTCGACCCGGGTTTCCAGATCGTCGGCTTGCGCCGCCATGGATTGGGCCACGTGAAGCAGCCTCGCCGACGACTCCCCGGTTTCGCCCGCGGCCTCCTGAACGCCTTGAATATTGGTGGAGACTTCGCGCGTCGCGGCCGCCTGCTCCTCGACCGCACCGGACACCGAGGTGCTGATCTCGCTGACCTGAGCGATCACCGTGCCAATCCGTTGGATCGCATTCGCGGTTGCACGACTCGAGTCCTGGATCCCACTGACCTGCACCTCGATTTCTTCCGTCGCCTTCGCGGTCTGGTTGGCGAGCGACTTCACCTCGCCGGCAACCACGGCGAAGCCCTTCCCGGCATCGCCGGCGCGCGCCGCCTCGATCGTCGCATTCAGTGCCAGCAAGTTGGTTTGGCTGGCGATATCCGCGATCAAGTGGGACACCGCACCGATCTTGTCCGCGGCGGAGACGAGATCGTTCACCAGCTTCTCGGACGCGCGCGCTTCCATCACCGCATTGTTGGCAACCTCGGTCGCCCGGGAGATCTGACGCGCGATCTCGCCCGCCGATGCGCCCAACTGCTCCGCCGCCGCCGAGACGATCGACGCCTGCTGCGAGGTTTGCTCGGCCGCGGCAGCCAGCGTTTGCGCCGTATCCTGCATGCCGCCTGAAGACGTGGCGACGGCGCCGACGGTGACCTTGATGCCGGTCTCGAACTGCTGGGCCAGCTCAGCGTTTTCCGCCTTCCGCCCGGAAATGTCGGTCGCGAACTTCACCACCTTGCAGGGCTTCCCATGGAGGTCGAGAATCGGATTGTACGAGGCTTCGAGCCAAATCACCTTGCCGCCCTTGCCGATCCGCTTGAACTGCATCGCGAGATACTCGCCGCGCCGCAGCTTTTCCCAGAACTGGCGATAGTCGCCGCTCTCGCGGTAGCCGGGCTCGACGAACATGCTGTGATGCTTGCCGCGAATCTCGTCGAGAGAGTAGCCCATGACCTTGAGGAAATTTTCGTTCGCCGTGACGATCGCGCCGTCCATCGAGAATTCGATGGTCGCTTGCGAGCGGCCGATCGCCTCGATCTTGCCGCGCAATTCGACGGCTTCCTCTTTCTTCTGGGTAATGTCGGTCGCGACCTTGATCACGCCCGTGGTCTTGTTTCCCCGCTTGATGGGATTATAGGAGGCCTCGAGCCAGATTTCCTTGCCACTCTTGGCAATTCGCTTGAATTCCGATGCCAAGAATTCGCCGCGCCGCAACTGGGCCCAAAATTGGCGATACTCCTCGCTGTCGCGATAGTGCGGCTCGACGAAGAGACTATGATGCTTGCCGACCACTTCCTCGGCCGTATACCCCATCGTCCGAAGAAAGTTCTCGTTTGCCGAAATGATGGTTCCATCAAGCGCAAACTCGATCATCGCGGTGGAAGCGCTTATCGCTGCCAATCGCGCGGATGCATGCGTTCCAAATAAGGCCAAAACACTCCCCCATCCTCAAGATCACCTAATTGAATCCGGAGTATTTCCGCCCATCTAAGGTTCTATACATAGCGCGACGCTCCAAAGTCCAATCAGGCATGAAAAAACGACAAATCAAGACTACGAGATTCAATACCTGCAACATCTTACATCACCACACAATCGCGCTCAAATCGATTTCATGACAAGGCTAGAGTTACCGATCTTGTCCCGGACAATCGCTTAGCACGACTTTCCGTTCATTACCTCACAACGCAGCGTCGAGAGCCCAGAGTTGCAGAAATCGCCTGAGAGTTCCCCATCGGGGACGCCCCCCGGACTCCCGAGAACGCAAGCGCCGCGCTCGATCGCAGCCATGGAACACGAAACCGGCCTAACCCGCGACGTCGTGCGCAAGTGGGAAACCCGCTACGGATTTCCCCGTCCCGACCGTGACGCCAACGGCAGCCGCGTCTACCCCGCGAATCAGGTCGCTTCCCTTCGTTTGATCCGGCAGTTGCTCGGTGCTGGACTGCGGCCGGGCAAGGTGGTCGGCCTCGAGCACGCCACGCTGGAAGCGATGGCCGAGCGGCTCGAGCCGCCGCCACCCGTACAGTTTGGCCAGGACAACTTCATCGCGGAAGCGCTCGCGGCCCTGCTCGCGCACGACCTCCCTCGACTGTCGAAACACTTAAAGCGCGCATTGCTCCAGCAAGGTATATCGCCCTTCCTGCGCCAGTCCCTGCACACTCTCATCGCAACCGTCGGCGACTTGTGGAAGCGCGGCGAGATCCGGCTGTTCGAGGAGCACCTCTTCACCCAGGTGACGAGCAACCTGTTGCACGAAACGATCGCCAACCTCGCCAGCCCCTCGGGCAGCCCGCGCGTCCTGCTGTCGACGCCACCGGAAGAGCTGCACACCCTGGGATTGCTGATGGTGGAAATCGAATTGTCGCTCCAAGGGGCATGCTGCGTCGGTCTGGGGGCCCAGACGCCGGGCGCGGAAATTGCCGAGGCCGCCGAAGGGTGCGACATCGATATCGTCGGGTTGTCCTTCAGCGCGACGTTTCCAAAGCGCAATTCCACACGCTTCATCACCGATCTCCGCCAGCATCTCGATCCCGCGATCGAGCTTTGGGTCGGCGGCCAAGGCAAGGCGCACTTAGCGCAGTTCCCCGGCATACGTTACATCCGGAATTTGGACGAACTGGAGAGCGCCACCCACGGCTGGCGGGAACGCCATCGCTGATCACCCGTGTGGAGGTGCCGTCGGTTAGACCAAAATCATCGCCGACGCGGGGGCGAGGGCAACTTCGACCCGGTTTTCCTGCGCCGCGACCTGCGCACCACCGATGACGTCGATCAAGCGGCGATTGCCGAGCGCGTCGTGCCGCAGGGTCAGCCGCGCCGCCTCCATTCCTGCGTTCGCCGCCACCACCGCGAGGTCGTCGCCCGCCCGTCGCAGGCAGGCGAAGGCGCGCGGCGCGACGTGCAGCGGCTGGTAATCGCCTTCGCGCAGCGCCGGGTGTGCCGCCCGTGCGCGGGCGAGCGCGGCGATCAGCGGCATCAACTCCGAATGCGGCAGCGAAGTCAGGTCGCCGGGTTGCAGTTCGGGTCGCAACGGCCAATCGTGGTCGGTTTCGTGGTGTTCGCCAGGAATCCCGGCCTCGCTGCCGTAGTAGACGAACGGCACGCCCGGCAGCCCGAACAGCAGCACATGCAACGGCGCGAGGTGGGCCGCATGCTTGAGCTTCGTCGCGATGCGCGGGGTGTCGTGGTTGTCGAGGAAGGTGCCGAGCGGCAGGCCGCGCAGCGTGCCCTTTGGCCCGAACTGGCGGTCGAGGGTGTGGGCGAGCTCGAACATGTTGCCGTCGTTGAACGACGACCACAGCGCCTTGTGCAGCACGTAGTTGGTGACCGAATCGTTGCCCGCGTCGGTCCAGCGGCGGTAGTCGCCGTGGATCGCCTCGGCAAGCAGCCAGAAGTCCGGCCGCTTGGCGCGGCAGCGTGCCGCGAGCTCGGCCTGGAAGCCGAGGGAGAGCACGTCCGCCGCGTCGAGGCGGATACCGTCGATGTCGTAGGCGTCGATCCAGCCCTCGGCGGTGGCGACGAGGTACTCGCGGGTTTCCGGGTTCTGGGTATTCAGCGTCACCAGGATGTCGTGGCCGCGCCAGGTTTCGTAATGGAAGGATTCGCCGCGCGGACCGGGCGTGTCGAAATCGAGGATGAACCAAGCCGCGAAGCGCGAGTCCCGGCCCTTCGCCAGCACGTCCTGAAACGCCCGGTGGCCGCGCCCGACGTGGTTGAACACGCCGTCGAGCATCACGTTGATCCCCCGCGCGTGCGCTGCGGCGACAAGGCGCGCGAGGTCGGCATCGCTGCCGAGGCGGCGGTCGACGCGGCGCAGGTCGAGGATGTCGTAGCCGTGGGTGGCGGACTCGCAAACCGGGCCGAGCAGCAACCCGCCGAGGCCGAGCGCGGCGATATGGTCGAGCCAGGATTCGAGATTTTCCAGGCGTGGCGTCGCTTCGCCTCCCGGATTGACGCGCGGCGCACCGAGGCAGCCGAGTGGAAACAGATGGTAGAAACTCGCGCTACGCCCCCAGGACATCCGGCCTCCGGCTTTTGAGCAGCGCCGCCAGCGCGGCGGCGTCGTGGTGCGCGAGTCCGCGCGCATATGCGGCGACGGCCTCGGGCGCAGCCTCGGCGGCAAGGC
>LUYR01000316.1 GCA_001603335.1 Rhodospirillales bacterium Alpha_05
GACCGCGCGCGGCTCCAGGCCCTGCCGCGCGGCGAGCGGCCCTGGGACATCGTGTTCGTGATCGCCGACGGGCTTTCCGCCACCGCCGTCGCGCATAACGGCGTCGCGACCTTCGCCGCCTGCGCCGAGCGCCTGCCCAAGGATTGGACGGTCGCGCCGGTGGTTCTCGCGGCGCAGTCGCGCGTCGCGTTGGGCGACGACATCGCCCATGCCCTCGGCGCGAAGCTGGTGGCGATCTTGATCGGCGAGCGGCCCGGCCTTTCGGTCGCGGATTCCCTCGGCATCTACCTCACCCTCGACCCGCGCCCGGGCCGCCTCGAGTCCGAGCGCAACTGCATCTCCAACATCCACGCCAACGGCCTCTCCCACGCGGAGGCGGGCGCCAAGCTCGCCTGGCTGGCGCGCGAGGCAAGACGGATCGGGCTGACCGGAATCGGCCTGAAAGACGAAGCACCACCGCTCGTAGAAGCGGACGCCAAGACACTCCTGGGATGAACGAACCTGCCCGCACCTCGCAAAGCACCAAGGCAGGAGAAACGAAACATGCAGAACACAGACACCACTCTCAAAAAGAGCCTGAGCGGCCTCCATCTGTGGGGCATCGCGGTCGGGCTGGTGATTTCCGGCGAGTATTTCGGCTGGAGCTATGGCTGGGCCACCGCCGGAACGCTGGGCTTTTTGATCACCAGCGTGATCATCGCCACGATGTACACCACGTTCATTTTCAGCTTTACCGAATTGACCACCGCGATTCCCCATGCGGGCGGTCCGTTTGCTTATAGTCACCGCGCCTTCGGGCCGCTCGGCGGCTTCGTCGCCGGGTTCGCAACGCTGGTGGAATTCGTCTTCGCGCCACCCGCCATCGCGCTCGCCATCGGCTCGTACCTCAACGTCCAGTTCCCCGGCCTCGACCCCAAGCTCGCGGCGGTCGGCGCCTACGTGCTGTTCATGGCGCTCAACATCGCGGGCGTGACCATCGCCGCGACCTTCGAACTGTTCGTCACCCTGCTCGCGATCGTCGAGCTGCTGGTGTTCATGGGCGTGGTCTCGCCCGGCTTCACCTGGGCCAACTTCGCCGCCAACGGCTGGTCGGGCGAGAGCAGCTTCAGCGTCGCCTCGATCGGCGGCATCTTCGCCGCGATCCCGTTCGCGATCTGGTTCTTCCTCGCGATCGAGGGCGCGGCGATGGCCGCCGAAGAAACCAAGAACCCGCGCAAGACCGTGCCGCGCGCCTACATCGCGGGCATTCTCACCCTGGTGGTGCTGGCCTTCGGCACGATGATCATGGCGGGCGGCGTCGGCGACTGGAGCGCGCTCTCCAACATCAACGACCCGCTGCCGCAGGCGATGAAGGTGGTGGTCGGCGCGAACAGCGGCTGGCTGCACATGCTGGTGTGGATCGGTCTGTTCGGCCTGATCGCCTCGTTCCACGGCATCATCATGGGCTACTCGCGGCAGATCTTCGCGCTCTCCCGCGCGGGTTTCCTGCCCAAGGTGTTCTCGACCCTGCACCCGACGCGCAAGACGCCGCACTGGGCGATCCTGGTCGGCGGCGTGATCGGCATCGCGGCGATCTATTCCGACGAGCTGATCACCTTCGGCGGCCAGCCCCTCACCGCCAACATCGTGACGATGTCGGTGTTCGGCGCGATCGTGATGTACATCATGAGCATGGCGGCGCTGTTCCGCCTGCGCGCCACCGAACCCGCGCTGGAGCGGCCGTTCGTCGCCCCGGGCTTCCCGCTGCTGCCGGGCATCGCCCTGGTGCTCGCGGTGCTCGCCCTGGTCACCATGGTCTACTTCAACGGCATGGTGTTCATGCTGTTCGTGGCGCTGATGGCGATCGGTCTGGCGTACTTCCGCATGACCGGAAATCTGCGCGCCGAAGCGGACGCCGACGCGCTGCTCGACGTGCACCCGGCGGAATAACCGGCACGGCGCTTGCTGAAGACTTTGCGGTGCCGCGGCGAAAGCCGCGGCCCGCGGCCATGCGGAGGCGGAAAATGGCCCCTCGCCGATCAAACCTTGAGCACGACTCGGGCTCCCGCTGCGCACAGCACGGGCAACGCAACATCCTTGCCGCCGCCGCGGCCGGGATCGCCGACTTCATCTCCGCCAACGGCGGCGACGCCGAAACCGTCTGCCACCACGCCGGGGTCGACCCCGCCTGCCTCGACGACCCGCTCGCCGCGATGGATCTGGGCGCGTTCGTCGCGCTCTACGAACAGGCCGCCGCATCCACCGGCTGCGACAACTTCGGCCTGATCTTCGGTCAGAGGTTCCGCCCCGAGAGCCTCGGCCTGATCGGCGGCATCGCGCTCGCCGCGCCGACCCTGGGGGCGGCGGTCGCGAGCCTCGCCGAGCTGTTCCCCTTCCACCAGCAGTCCACCGAGACCCGCTTCGCCACCGAGGGCGGCCTGCTCACCCTGGAATACCGCATCCTCGACGGCAGCATCGTCGAGCGCCGCCAGGACGCCGAGCTCACCATGGGAATGTTCGCCAACGTCTTCCGCACCGCGCTCGGCGACGGCTGGGCCCCCGAGCAGGTGTTCTTCGAACATCCGCGCCCGGCGGACGGGCACGTCCACCGCGACCTGTTCCACGCCGAGATCTGCTTCGGCCAGCGCACCAACGCCCTGGTGTTCCGCGACCGCGATCTCGACCGCCGCATGCCGCAGGGCGACATCGGGCGGCTCGACCGGCTGCGCCGCGAACTCGTCGCCCT
>LUYR01000317.1 GCA_001603335.1 Rhodospirillales bacterium Alpha_05
GGGCGAGCGCGAGGGTCCAGTCGGGGGCGCGCACCGTGACGGTGACGCGGTTGCCGATGCCGCCCACCGCCTGGGAAAGCGCGGCGACGGCGGGCTTGGCGGCGGCGGCGATGCTCGGCCCCGCACCGCCGAAGATTGCCTGCGACGGCACCACGAGTTCGAGGCGATCGTCGTAGAGTGCGAGCGTGGCGCCCTTGAGCGCCGGGGTCTCGGCGATGACGTTGCCGAGCAGCCCCGCGAGATAGGGCAGTTCGTCGCCCGGCTTCACCACCACGCGATCGATGTTCCGGATCGCCGAAACCGTCTCGGCGGGACGGGTGAGCGGCGGGTTGAGGGCATAGGAGAGCGACGCCGCAAGCTCGCGGAACGGCTCGGCCTTGACGCCCGAGAGCGCGAACATCAGGACGAAGAAGGTGAGCATCAGCGACACGAGGTCGGCGAAGGTCAGCATCCAGGGCGTGGTCGGGGAATCGGGCGCGGGCGCGTCGATCACGCCGCCTTCCCAGTCGGTGAGGGTGCGGGGCTCGATCATTGCCCCTCCTGCCGCGCCGTGGGCGCGAGCGACTGGACGCGGAAGATCAGGCGCACCTGCAACGGATCGCCGGGTTCGAGCGCGGCGACCACCGATCCGGGCGGCGCGCCCTCCTCGGTGAAGGCGCGGGCGACGATCGCGGCCCGGCGCATCGCGCGGCTGTCGGCCACCGGCATCAGGTTCTCGGGATCGGCGACGCCGAAGCTCGCCTCGACGACATAACGCAGGCCGGGCGGCGGCGACGACAACGCGGCGACCAACTCGGCGAAGGCGCGGCGCTGCGCCGGACGCAAAATTTCGGTGTCGTGGTCGAACAGGGAATCGACGTGGACGTCGAGTTCCATCAGGCGGCCGGGGGAGAGCACCTTGACCCGCGCGGCGGGGATCGCCGCCTCGTAGACGCCGCTCACCCGATCCATGAATTCGGCGGGCGAAACCACGCTGCCGAGGTCGGAGACGAAGCGGGTCGGGCTGCCGGTCTCGGCATTGGCGAACTGGGCGTTGAGTCCGTCGAGAATCTCGCGGCTCTTGCGCGAGACGCCGTCGGAGAGCGCAACGAGGAGAATGAAGAACGCGAGCAGCACCAGGTACAGCGACAGGAACAGGGCGACGGTGCCGCCGCCCTGACGCGGCGGGTCGTCGTCCCGCTCGTGATATCCCGTGACCGTGCCCGGTATCACCCGCTTGGCTCCCGCTGAGTGTGGTGGAAATCGCCGCCCAAGCCAGCCTCAGCCGAGGCTGGCAAGCAGACGGTCGATCTCGTCCTGGCTGGATGCGGATTCAGGGTGCTGCGGCCCGTTGAGCAGGTCGGCGTCCTCGCGAACCGGCGTCTCCGGCGCGGCGGCGACGGCCTCGCCCTCGGGGCGGTTGCGGAGAACTTCCTCGATCTCCGCGCCGAACGCCGAGACCAGGCCGTTCACGCGGGTTTCGATCAGCTTCAAGGTGTTGACCACCTTGGAAATCCGCTGCCCGGTGAGATCCTGGAAGTTGCAGCCTTCGTAGATCTGCATCGTCGCGTTGGTGATCGCCTCGGCGACGGCGGCGTCGCAGTTGGGGATCACCGCCTCGATCGATTCGACCGCGTCGAGGATGGTGTTGGCGGCGGTTTCGGTCGACTGCACGATCGCGTCGAGTTCGTCGGCGGCGGTCGGCAGGAAGTCGTCCTTGATCTCGTCGGGACGGATATCGGCGATTTCCTGCTTGGTCTTGCGAATGATCACCGCGAGGGCTTCGAGTTCGTTATAGACCCTGAGCTCATTCGACGAGATCTCGCCACTCATGGTGTCGAGAATCGCGCGCACGACTTCGGCCACGTCGTCGAGCGGCACGGAGTTCCCCCGTGCTGCACGAATCAGATCGAGCCTTTTCTGCAAGGCGATTTCGGCGTCGTCTTGATTCATCACTCAACCCCCGGGAACAACCCCTGATCAGAAGTCGCCCAGAACGCTCGACATCTTCGTCTTCAGCGTCTCGGCGTTGAACGGCTTGACGATGTAGTTGGAGACCCCCGCTTCCTTCGCGGCGATCACGTTTTCGGTCTTGCTTTCGGCGGTTACCATGATGAACGGCAGCGCCTTCAGGTGGGCGTCGGCGCGGACTTCGCGGAGCAATTGGAGGCCGGTCATCGGCTCCATGTTCCAGTCCGAGATCACCAGACCGTAGGTGTTGCCCGAGCGCAGCATCGCGAGCGCACTGCTGCCGTCGATCGCCTCGTCGATATTGTTGAAGCCCAACTGCTTCAAAAGATTACGAATAATGCGCAGCATCGTCTTGTAATCATCGACGATGAGAATGCGCATGTTCTTGTCAACAGCCATCGAGAGCTCTCCCAAAACGCCCGTTTAATCCATCAATCAGCAAATTCCACCCGCCAAAACAAGGCTGTAACGTCGGGGTATACTGGAACCCGCGTGCGAGCCGCAAGGCGTTTCACCGGAATCCCGGCGGTTTCGCCCGCAGTTATCGTTTCACTCCGGCATCGCCCACCAGATCCGGTGGCAGACGGTTCTGCGTCGCCAATTCCGTGGTCACCGCGTTGGCCCGATCCGGAGACATATCCGCGAGAATCGCAGCCGAAACCCGCTCCTTCATCCCCTTGATTACCCGGATCAGGATCGGCATGTCCATCTGCTCGAAAATTCGCGCCGCATCCTTTGGCTTCATTGCGGTGTAGATCTTCACCAAATTGTCGATCTTGCCGTTTTCCTGATCATCGTGTTTTTCGATCAGGCCTTCAATAGTGGTTTGAATCTCGCGCAGCTTTTGAATCTTCGCGTCGATCTGGGATTCCGCGGCGGAGAGCACCGCAAGGCGTTGGTCGAGCTCGCGCTCGCGCTTCTCGATTGCCTCGCGGCGCGCCGCAAGGCTTTGAAGCACTTCGATTTCGGACTGGCTGTAGGAACTCTGCCCGGCGAGCCCGGCAAGCGGCTGGGCGGGCGCGGGGCTTTGCGGCGGCGACGCGGC
>LUYR01000318.1 GCA_001603335.1 Rhodospirillales bacterium Alpha_05
CGCGCGGGCGTCGCCGAGCGGGTTTCCGCCGCAGCGGTGGAGCGCCCCGGCGGCGTCGCGCTGCTCGTCGTCGCCGCGATGCTGGTGCTGATCGGGGTGTTCGTCGAGGATCACTTCCCGCTCCTGATGCTCGCCACGGTGATGATCTACGGCACCGTCGCCCTCGGCCTCAACGTTCAGTTCGGCTACACCGGGGTGGTCAACTTCGCCGGCGCGGCGTTCTTCGGCATCGGTGCGTACACCTCGGCCAAGGTGATCGGCTCGGGCCTGCCGCCGGTCCTCAGCCTGCCGCTCGGCGCGTTGTTCGCGGCGCTGATCGGCCTGCTGTTGGTGATTCCGGTGGTGCGCACCCGCGGTCACTACGCCGCAGTGGTGACGATCGCGTTCTCGGTGCTGTTCAAGACCTTCCTCGAGGTCAACGACACCCTCGGCGGGCCGCAGGGCCTCTCGGTCGGTTCGATGAAGCTGTTCGGCTGGGACTTCGGCGACAGCCCGACCCTCGGCGACTTCGAGGCGTCGTTCTACCTCAACTACGCGCTTGCCGCCCTGGTGATGCTGGCGCTGGTGTTCGTCCTGGTACGGCGGCTCGAACGCTCCTGGCTCGGGCTCTCGCTCGACGCGGTGCGCCTCGACGAGACCGGCGCGGCCTGCTACGGCATCGGCATCCGCCGCAACAAGATCTTCGCCTTCGTCCTCGGCAACGCGATCATCGGCCTCGCGGGCGCGCTCTATGGGTCGATGCAGGGCTACGTCGCGCCGACCAGCTTCACCTTCTCCGACAGCCTGATCCTCGTCGCGATCGTGCTTTTGGGCGGCATGGGCAGCCCGTGGGGGACGATCCTCGCCGCCGCGATCGTGGTGATCCTGCCCGAGAAGCTCCAGGCGATTCAGGAATACCGCTTCCTGCTGTTCTCGGCGGTGGTGATCGCGATCCTGCTGTTCCGTCCCGCCGGTCTGTTGCCGCGCGGCGTGCGCCGCTACTTCCCGCCGCGTGCCAAGGGAGCCCAGCCATGAGCGACACCCTTCTCAGCCTCGAAGGCATCGCCAAGAGCTTCGGCGGCGTACGTGCGTTGAACGACGTGTCGTTCAGCGTCGCGCGCGGCCAGATCCTCGGCCTGATCGGGCCGAACGGCTCGGGCAAGACCACCTCGTTCAACGTCCTCACCGGGCTTTATCGCCCCGATGGCGGGCGCGTCTCCTTCGACGGCGCGGACTTGACCGGCGCGAGCCCGCAGGCGGTCTATCGCGCCGGGATCGCGCGCACCTTCCAGCGTTCGCGCCTCTGCCTCGAGCTTTCGATCTTCGACAACATCATGGTCGGCAACCATGGGCGCCTGAACCAGGGCCTGTTCCACAACCTGTTCAACCGGAAGGCCTTGAAGGCCGAGGTCGACGCCGCCTACGCCGAGGCGATGGCGCTCGCCACCCTGTTCAGCCCCAACTTGGGCGACGCGATGTTCGAGCCGGTCGGCGCGCTGCCGATGATCGAGCGCCGCCGCATCGAGATCTGCCGCGCGCTGATCGCGCAGCCGAAGCTGCTGCTGCTCGACGAACCCTCGGCGGGCATGACCCACGACGAAACCCACCAGCTGATGAGCGATATCTTGTCGGTGCGCGAGCGCCTGGGCGGGCTCTCGATCATCATCATCGAGCACGAAATGGGCGTGATCGAGCGGGTCTGCGACCGCTGCGTGGTGTTGAACTACGGCGAAAAGATCGCCGAAGGCTCCTACCAGGAGGTCGCCTCCGACCGCTTGGTGCAGGAAGCCTATCTCGGCTCGGCATGAGGACGATGATGGAAACCCAAACCCCCGCCATCGCCATCGACGGCATCTTCACCGCCTACGACAAGGCCGACGTGCTGATCGACGTTTCGCTCGTCGTGCCGCAGGGGCAGATCACCTGCCTCTTGGGCTCCAACGGCGCGGGCAAGAGCACGCTGATCCGCTCGATCCTCGGCCTCACGCCGCCGCATAAGGGCAGCATCCGGGTGTTCGGCGAGGAGGTCGCGGGCCAGCCGACGCACAAGGTGATCGCCAAGGGCGTCGCCTGCATCCCCGAGGGACGCAAGATGTTCCCCAAGCTCACCGTGGCGGAAAACCTTCGCCTGGGCGCGTATCAGGAACCCTCGGAGGCGGAGATCCGCCGCCGCTTGGCCGAAGTCTACGAAACCTTCCCCCGCCTCGCCGAACGGCGCGGCCAGTTGGCCGGGACGATGTCGGGCGGCGAGCAGGCGATGGTGTCGATCGGCCGGGGTCTGATGGGCAAGCCGCGCGTGCTCCTGATCGACGAACCCTCGCTCGGGCTGTCGCCGCTCTACGTGAAGGAAAATTTCCGCATCATCGAGACCTTGCGCAATCAGGGGCTGACGGTATTTCTGGTGGAGCAGAACGTTCACCAGACCCTCGCCATCGCCGATGCCGGATACGTGCTCTCCGGTGGCCGCGTCGTCGCGCAGGGGACCGCGGGCGAGCTCAAGACCAACGCGGAAGTTCACGCCGCGTATTTCGGGTAGGAACCAGACAATGGCCGATGTTTCCGAAGCCGTCGCGCTCACCCGCGACCTGATCGCATTCCAGACCGTCAATCCGCCGGGTGCGGAGCTGCCGCTGATCGAGTTCCTGGCGCAGCGCCTCGACGCCGCCGGGTTCACCTGCACCATCCAGACCATCGGCGAGGGCCGCGCCAACCTGCTCGCGCGCATCGGCCGCCGCGACGCGCCCGGCCTCGCGTTCACCGGCCATGTCGACGTGGTGCCGCTCGGCGCCAAGCCTTGGAGCGTCGATCCGTTCAAGGGCGAGATCAAGGACGGTCGCCTCTACGGGCGCGGCAGCTCGGACATGAAAAGCGGCATCGCCGCGTTCATCGTCGCCGCCAGCGCCTGCGCCGCGAAGCTCAAAGACGGCCCCGAAGTGGTGCTGGCGATCACCGCGGGCGAGGAAACCGGCTGCGACGGCGCGCTGGCGATGGTGGAAAGCGGCATTCTCCCCGCCGCCGCCGCGCTGATCGTCGGCGAGCCCACCGGCAACCAGCCGATGATCGGTCACAAGGGCGCGCTGTGGCTCAAGGCCGAGACCTTCGGCGTGACCTCGCACGGCTCGATGCCCGAGCTCGGCGACAACGCGGTCTACAAGGCGGCGCGCGCGATCGGGCGCTTGGCCGACTTCGACTTCAACGTCGCCCGCCACCCGGTGCTCGGCAAGCCGACCCTGAACGTCGGCAAGGTCACCGGCGGCCTCAACATCAATTCGGTGCCCGACCACGCCGAGATTCACATCGACGTGCGCACCATCCCGGGGATGAACCACGCCGAGCTGCGCGACGGCCTCACCGGCCTGATCGGCGAGAACGCGGCGATCACCTCGCTGTTCGACCTCCCCGGCGTGTGGACCGAGCCGGACGCGCCGTGGGCGGCGCGCGCCATCGCCGCGACCTGCGCGGTGCTGGGGATTCCCTTCGCGCCGAAGTCCGCGCCGTTCTTCACCGATGCCTCGGTGCTCACCCCGGCGCTCGGCCACCCGCCGACGCTGATTTTGGGCCCCGGCGAAACCGCCCAGGCGCACCAGACCGACGAATACGCCGAGGTGGCGAAGATCGACACGGCGGTGGAGATCTACGCGGCGATCCTCGCCGACTGGCGGAGCGCGGCGGCATGAGCGGCGAACCCTGCGACTTATCCGCCAGCGCGGCACGGCAAGCGATTGCGGCGGGGAGCCTGAGCGCCGTCGCGTTGGCGCGCTCCTGCCTCGACCGGATCGCGGCGCGTGAACCCGAGATCCAGGCCTGGGCGGCGCTCGACGCCGAGCTCTGGCTCAAGGCGGCGGAAGCCTCCGACGCGGCGGGCAATCCGGGGGCGCTCGGCGGCCTGCCCTTGGGCGTGAAAGACTTGGCGGCGACGCGTGCGTGGCCGACCACCTGCGGCTCGCCGATCTACAACGGCGTGCACGCACCCTATGACGCGGCGGTGGTCGCGCTGACCCGGCTCGCGGGCGGGGTGATCGCGGGCAAGACCGTGACCACCGAGTTCGCCGCCTTCCACGCCGGCCCGACGCGCAACCCGCGCAATCCCG
>LUYR01000319.1 GCA_001603335.1 Rhodospirillales bacterium Alpha_05
CTGATCGCCGCGGTCTGCGGCGACACCCCGCCGATGCAGCGGGTCGCCGGATCGCTCGCCCTCGCGATCGCCGGAGCGCGCGCGGGCGTCACCATCGTCCGCGTCCACGACGTCGCCGAAACCGTCCAGGCGCTCGCGATGCAGGCGGCGATCGACCGCAGCGAGTAGCGGATTTGCTTTTCTGGGGCGCTGCGATCCTTTAGGGTCTCCAGCGGGGATTCTGTAGCGTGGAAAGAGGGTTGAGATGACGGCAAGACGTTTGTTTGGCACCGACGGCGTGCGTGGACTCGCCAATATCGAGCCGATGACCGCGCTCACCGCCCTCAAGATCGGCATGGCCGCCGGGCGGATGTTCCAGCGCGGCGAATATCGCCATACCGTGGTGATCGGCAAGGACACCCGGCTCTCCTGCTACATGCTCGAACAGGCGCTCACCGCCGGCTTCACCTCGGTGGGCATGGACGTGCTGCTGCTCGGGCCGCTGCCGACCCCGGCGATCGCCAAGCTCACCCGCAGCATGCGCGCCGACTTGGGCGTGATGATCTCCGCCTCGCACAATCCGTTCGAGGACAACGGCATCAAGCTCTTCGGCCCCGATGGCTACAAGCTCTCCGACGAAACCGAAATGAACATCGAGGCGCTGATGGGCGACGGGCTCGAAGCCGCGTTGGTGCCGTCGAAGCGCCTCGGCCGGGTGCGCCGCCTCGACGACGCTTCGGGTCGCTACCTCGAATACGTCAAGAGCACCTTCCCCTCGGGTCGCCGCCTCGACGGTCTCAAGATCGTGGTGGATTGCGCCAACGGCGCGGCCTACAAGGTCGCCCCGACGGTTCTCTGGGAACTCGGCGCGGAAGTCGTGCCGATGGCGGTCAGCCCCGACGGCACCAACATCAACGCCAAGTGCGGCGCCACCCAGCCGCAGGCGCTCTGCGAAGCGGTGGTGACGCACGGCGCCGACATCGGCATCGCGCTCGACGGCGACGCCGACCGCGTGGTGATGTGCGACGAGCAGGGCCGCGAGATCGACGGCGACCAGGTGCTCGGCCTGATCGGTCGGACCTGGGCGGACAGCGGCCTGCTCGCGGGCGGCGGCGTGGTCGCCACGGTGATGTCCAACCTCGGCCTCGAACGCTACCTCGAAAAGCGCGATCTGCACCTCCGCCGCACCCAGGTCGGCGACCGCTACGTCGTCGAGACGATGCGCGACCAGGGCTACAACCTCGGCGGCGAGCAGTCGGGCCACGTGGTTCTCGGCAATCTCTCGACCACCGGCGACGGCCTCGCGGCGGCGCTCCAGGTGCTCGGCACCTTGGTGGAGGAGGGCGGTCTGGCGAGCGAGGTGCTGCACGTCTTCGACCCGCTGCCGCAAGTGCTGAAAAACGTCCGCTTCGCTTCCCGCGAGCGCGCCAAGGCAGTGATGGCCGAGGAGTTCGTCACCGACGCGATCGCCGAGGCGGAAGCCCGGCTGCATGCCGCCGGTCGTCTGCTGATCCGCTCCTCCGGTACCGAGCCGGTGATCCGGGTGATGGCGGAAGGCGAGGATCCGGCGGAAGTCCGGGCGGTCGTCGATGGTCTTTGCGCGACCCTCCAGGCGCGCGCCAACTAACCACTCCGGAAGGCAATCAGGCTATGCATGGACGGGTTCTGATCATCGCGGGCTCGGATTCGGGCGGCGGCGCGGGCATCCAGGCCGACATCAAGGCGGTTACCGCGCTCAACGGCTTCGCGATGACCGCGATCACCGCGCTGACCGCGCAGAACACCCTCGGCGTCCATGGCATCCACGCCATCCCGGTGGAGTTCATCCGCCAGCAGATCGCGGTGGTGCTCGAAGACCTCGGTGCGAATGCGATCAAGACCGGCATGCTCGCCTCCTCGACGGTGATCCGCTGCGTCGGCGAAACCTTGGCCGAGCTCGCGTCCGACGTGCCGCTGGTGGTCGATCCGGTGATGGTCGCGAAGGGCGGCTCGCTGCTCCTCGAAATCGAGGCGGTGAAGACCCTGAAGTGGACCCTGCTGCCGCGCGCAACCGTGGTCACCCCCAACCTCTACGAGGCGGAAGTCCTGACCGGGCGTCGGATCGTCGACGAGGCGGACATGCTCGCCGCCGCCCACGAACTCCTCGAACTCGGGCCCAAGGCGGTGCTGCTGAAAGGCGGCCACCTTGAAGGCGGCCTGGTGGTCGACCTGCTGGTGACGGCAGAGGGCGTTCAGCGTTTCGCGGGCTTGCGCATCGACACCCAGCACAGCCATGGCACCGGCTGCACCCTCGCCTCGGCGCTCGCTTGCGGCATCGCCCAGGGCCTCGACATCGCCGCCGCGGCGAAGCGGGCGCGCGATTATGTCCGCACCGCGATCGAGACCGCGCCGGGGTTCGGTCACGGTCACGGCCCGCTCAACCATGCCCATACGGTGCGCACCGGCGTCTGATGCCCGGAAATCCGGCGAAGGATCGCGCCGAACGGCCTTCAACAGTTGCCTCGGGCCGCAGGTTCGGGGTAAACCACACGATTGTTGCCGGTGATCGGCGGCACGAGATGACGAAACAGGGGCGAGTGATGTCGGAACCGGTCAATCGGGCGCTTCTCCCGACGGGATTGCGGGATGTTCTGCCCGGCGAGGCGGCCTTCGAGGCCGCGGCTGTGCAGTCGCTGCTCGCGACGTTTTCGGCGCACGGCTACGATCGGGTCAAGCCGCCGCTGCTCGAGTTCGAGGATAGCCTGCTCGCGGGCGTCGGCTCCGATCTCGCCGCCCAGACCTTCCGCGTCATGGACCCGGTGACCCAGCGGATGATGGGCATGCGCGCCGACATGACGGTGCAGGCCGCCCGCATCGCCACCACCCGCCTCAGCCGCGAACCCCGCCCGCTGCGTCTCTCCTACGCGGGCGACGTGCTGCGGGTGAAGGGCTCCCAGCTCCGTCCCGACCGCCAGTTCATCCAGGCCGGGCTCGAATTGATCGGTTGCGACACGCCGGAGGCCGATGCCGAGGTGATCGTCGTCGCCACCCGCGCGCTCGCCGCGATCGGGGTCGGGGAGGTCTGCGTCGATCTCACCCTGCCGCCGTTGGTGCCGCTGATCCTCGACGCCGCCGGACTTTCCGAGGACGACAAGACCGAGGCCCGCCACGCCCTCGACCATAAGGACGCGGCGGAA
>LUYR01000320.1 GCA_001603335.1 Rhodospirillales bacterium Alpha_05
GGCGTCGGCGGCCACGGGGATTGGTGTTCGCCGCCGCCCACTCCGGGCGCAGCTTACGGGCCGCCGCCGCCGCGGGAGCCGACGCGATCCTGCTCTCACCGGTATTCCCCACCGCCAGCCACCCCGGCGCGCCCGCCCTCGGCATCACCCGCTTCCGCCTGCTGGTGCGGCAGAGCCCGGTGCCGGTCTATGCCCTCGGCGGGGTCACGCCACGCACCGTGCGCGGCCTCCTCGCCACGCCTGCTATCGGGGTCGCGGGCATCGACTGGGTGCTCTGAAACGCAAAAAGGGCGGCCCGAGGGCCGCCCTGATCGCAAACGCTTGCGCGTAAGACTTAGAAGTCGAGATGGATACCAACGACGCCGCCGTAGGCGCCCTTGTTGTCCTGGAGCGTGCCTTCCTGGTCGTAGTCGGCATAGGCCAGCTGACCGAAGACGTCGACGCCAGCGCCGAGGGTGTACTTGGCACCGATCGCGTAGGTGTCGATCTGGTTGTCACCGGCGATACCGGCATTACCCGCGGTGATCGACTGGCGATAGTTCAGCGAGACCGCGTACGGGCCTTCGGAGTACATCAGGCCGGCATCCCAGCCGTAGCCGTCATACTCCGAGAAGCCCGAGTTGCTCTTGGCCGAAACGCCACGATAGGCGCCGCCCAAGGTGAAGCCCTGGTAGGTCAGGTTCAGGCCGAAGGCCCAATCCTGGGCCGTGCCGTTGGTGGTGCCGTTGTCAGTTGCGCCAGCACCGTTAGCGACGGTGTAGCCGGCAGTCGCGAGCAGGCCAACCGCGCCAATTTCGCGCTCGTAGGAAACGCCGGCAGCCCAAGCTTCATCGAAGTTCGCGGCTTTACGAATGGTTTCCGACGCCGAAACGCCGTCATCACCCTGGGCGTCGTTCGACGGCGAATAGGAAACGCCGAACTGAATGCCGTAGAACTTCGGCGTCAGGTAGGAGATCTTGTTGGCGTCGCCATCGAAGCCGAGGTCGGTGATGTTGTCGTCGGTGAACGGACGGAGCAGGTAGCGCGGAATCGAATCATCGTCGACTTCGGAGTACGACGCGTTCGGCGCGACGGCACGCATCTTGTAGGCGATGTTGTCGGTCGAACCGAGTTCGATCTTACCGAACTTGCCGGAGACGTAGAGATAGCTCTCGTCGATAATATCGCTGGCACCGTCGTGATCGGAGCCGCCTTCCAACTCGACGCGGACACCGACCGACAGGCCGTTGTCGAGGGTGGTCACGCCCGAGAACCAGATCTCAGACTCACCCTGCATATCGAAGTTGTTGACCCGATTGGCCTTTTTGTAATCGCTGTCCTGGCTCGCACCAACCGCGTAATACTCGAGGTACCCTCCGAGCTGGAGCTTGATCGGATCCGACGCATAAGCGGTCGAGATCGTCGACACCGCTGCAAGGGCAGTAGCCCCGAACAAAATCTTTTTCATCTGTGTTCCCTCTTGTTAAAGCGACGATCCCACGGCAATGGGCGGCTCTCTACGTCAGGGACGATTGAAAACACGACTGTCGTTGCGAGGCAATGTCAGGAAGGACGGGGTTGGGATTTCACGCGCAGACTGTGCCTAAAATATCACACGTCGGCAGATGTGGCGCGTTTTTGCTTATATAACGAGCATCACATAATGCAAACGAGGCGACCCAAAGGGCCGCCTCGCACGCAATCTTTCCGATCCCTTAGGATCGTAAGGATTAGAAGTTCAGACGCAGACCGACCGCACCACCGATGGCACCGTCGTTGCTGGTCGAGTTGTCCGCAACCGCACCGTCGTTGGTGTTCACGTAAGCGACGAAGGCGAACAGGTCGACGCCCGGGCCCATCGCGTACTTAGCACCAACGCGCCAATCGGACATGGTGTCGGCATCAGCCGCACGGCTGCCGGCGACCTTCGCATGTTCGTAGCCGAACGACACGGCGTACGGGCCTTCGGCGTACTGAAGGCCAGCATCCCACGAGAAGCCGTCAAGCGCCGCGAGCGAAGCGGAAGTGTCGCCGTTCGCGATCATGCGGTTGACGGAACCACCCAGGGTGAAGCCCTGGTAGGACACGGCCAAACCACCGCGGACGGTCTGAATGGTGTTGTCCTTAACCGCCTTGGTGTTGTCGTCCATGGTGATGTAGCCGACATTGGCCTTCACACCGACGCCCGAAACGGTGGTGTCGTAGTTGACGGCGAACGCCCAGGCGTCATCCCAGTTCTGGCTGATACCGATGGTCTCGGAAGCGAAGCCCTTGCCCGAAGCGGTCGGGCCGTCGTCACCGTTGGTGGCGTTCGACGGGATGTAGGACACGCCAGCCTGGAGGCCGTAGAACTTCGGCGTGAAGTACGACATCTTGTTGGCGTCGCCGGTCACGGCGTAGATGGTGTCCGAAGCACTCACGCCCGAACCGACCGGCATGATGTTGGCGATGCTGCCGTCCTTGAAGCCGCCGCCGATGTACGAAGCATCCGGAGCGCCAACGTGGCTCAGATAGACGACGTCGTCTTCCGAACCCAGGATCATCTTACCATACTTGCCTTCGAGCCAGAGGTAGCTCTCGTCGATGGTGTCGGTCTGAGAGGAAGCATTCGAGCCGGCTTCGAGTTCGACCTGGACGCCGATCTTCATGCCGTTGTCGAGGGTGGTCAGACCCTTGAACCAGACTTCGGAATCGCTCTGGACGTCGAAGTTGTTGACGCGGTTGGCCTTCTTGAAGTCGCCGTCCTGCGAAGCGCCGACGACGTAGTTTTCCATGTAGCCGCCGAGGCTCAACTTGATCGGATCAGAAGCCTGAGCGGTGGAAACGAAAGCACCAGCGGCGAGCAGCGCGGTGGTGCCGAAAAGAATCTTCTTCATGACTATCCCTCGTTCGATAGGATCGATTTCGGTCCCGACCCCACACGGCGGAACCTTGCTCGAGAGCTAGGAAGTCATGATCGACCTGCTGCGTCAACGCGGAACGCCGATCCCGTCCCACTTCATCAGGCAGGTGTGGCAATGCTGCCACAGTGCGGCGGGTGGCCCGGCGTATCTCAATGGGCGGGATGGCTGTTTTACCGCTGGACGATCCGCCCGCGCCAAGACAAACTGTCGCGGCGTTGGCAAAGGCTTTTCGCGAACTCGGTCACCCTTGGCGATGAAGATGGTCATGACTTTTTCGAAGATCCCGTATCGTCCGCGCATCCTAGCGGTTGCCGTCGCCCTCGGCATCGCGTCGATGCTCGCGGGCTGCAGCGAAGACAACACTGAATACGCATATCCGGAAAGCTACGGAAAAAACGTCTATCGGCCCGGCGACAAGAAACCCGACAGCGTCTTCGGCAAAGGCGGCATCGACATCTTCGGCCAGGCGAAGAAAGGCGACGACCAGGGCAGCGGCCAGGGCCTCGGGATCAACAGCTTCCTCTGGCGTGCGTCGCTCGACACCGTCAGCTTCATGCCGATCGCCTCGGCCGATCCCTTCGGCGGCGTGATCATCACCGACTGGTACGCGCCGCCGGAAACCCCGGACGAGCGCTTCAAGCTCAACGTCTTCATCATGGGCCGCGCGCTCCGCGCCGACGGCCTCAAGATCGCGGCGTTCCGCCAGGCTAAGGACAGCTCGGGCAACTGGGCCGACCGTCCGATGGACCCGGCGGTGATCACCGATCTCGAGAACACCGTACTCACCCGCGCGCGCAAGATGCGGATCGCGGCGCAGAGCGGCGCGGGCAACTGAGCTTCGCGTCTTGCCCCATCCACCGCCGGTCCCGCAGCCCGTGGGGCCGGCATTCTCTATCGACCGATTGCATAGAATTTCCGAAAGGCGGGTACCCTGATCATGACGCGGATGGACGAACGCTATAATTTCCGCGAAGCCGAACCGAAGTGGCAGCGCGCCTGGGCCGAGGCCGACGCCTTCGCCGCCGAAGCCAACTCGGACAAGCCGAAGTGCTACGTGCTCGAGATGTTTCCGTACCCCTCGGGGCGCATCCACATGGGCCACGTGCGCAACTATACTCTTGGCGACGTGATCGCGCGCTTCCGCCGCGCGCAGGGCTTCAACGTGCTCCATCCGATGGGCTGGGACGCCTTCGGCCTGCCCGCCGAGAACGCCGCGATCCAGAACAACGTCCACCCCGCCGCCTGGACCCGCGAGAACATCCGCACGATGAAGGAGCAGTTCCAGCCGCTCGGTCTGTCGATCGACTGGAGCCGCGAGGTCGCGACCTGTGAGCCGGACTACTACCGCCACGAACAGAAGATGTTCCTCGACTTCCTGAAAGCCGGTCTCGCCTATCGCAAGACCAGCATGGTCAACTGGGACCCGGTTGAGCACACCGTGCTCGCCAACGAGCAGGTGATCGACGGCAAGGGCTGGCGCTCGGGCGCCCCGGTCGAACGCCGCGAGCTGGCGCAGTGGTTCCTCAAGATCACCGAATACGCCGACGACCTCCTGGCCGCCCTCGAGACCCTCGAGGAATGGCCGGACCGCGTCCGCCTGATGCAGCACAACTGGATCGGCCGCTCGGAAGGCGCGCGGGTGTTCTTCGACCTGGTGGACAGCGACGACAAGCTCGAGGTCTACACCACCCGCCCGGATACCCTCTACGGCGCGTCGTTCTGCGCGATTTCGATCAACCACCCGATCGCCAAGGCGCTCGCGGCGGAAGACGGCGCCCTCGCCCAGTTCATCGCCGACTGCAACGCGGTGGGCACCAGCGAAGCGGCGATCGAAACCGCCGAGAAGAAGGGTTACCTGACGCCGTTCAAGGTCCGCCACCCGTTCGATCCGAGCTGGGAGCTGCCGGTGTTCATCGCCAATTTCGTGCTGATGGAATACGGCACCGGCGCGATCTTCGGCTGTCCGGCGCACGACCAGCGCGACATGGACTTCGCCCGCAAGTACGGCCTGCCGGTCAAGGCTGTGGTCGCGCCGAAGGAAGCGGACGCGCAGGACTTCGCCAACGCCCTCGAGGTCGCGACCGAAGCCTATTCGGGCGACGGCGTCGCGATCAACTCCGGCTTCCTCAACGGCCTTGGCGTCGACGAGGCGAAGCGCGCGGCGATCGCCAAGCTCGAGGCCGAAGGCCGCGGCAAGGGCACGGTACAGTTCCGCCTGCGCGACTGGGGCGTGTCGCGCCAGCGCTATTGGGGCTGCCCGATTCCGGTGATCCACTGCCCGAGCTGCGGCGCGGTGCCGGTGCCCGACGACCAGCTGCCGGTCACCCTGCCCGATGACGTCACCTTCGACCAACCCGGCAATCCGCTCGAGCGTCACCCCACCTGGAAGCACGTCTCCTGCCCGTGCTGCGGCGGGGCGGCGGTGCGCGAAACCGACACCTTCGACACCTTCTTCGAGTCCTCCTGGTACTTCGCCCGGTTCTGCGACCCGAACAACGCGGAAGCCGCCTTCGACCGCGCCGCGGTCGACTACTGGCTGCCGGTCGACCAGTACATCGGCGGCATCGAGCACGCGGTGCTGCACCTGCTCTACTCGCGCTTCTTCACCCGCGCGCTCAAGACCTGCGGCTATCTCGGCGTCGCCGAACCGTTCAAGGGCCTGTTCACGCAAGGCATGGTCTGCCACGAAACCTATCGCAACGCGACGGGCGCCTGGCTCTACCCCGCCGACATCGAAAAGCGCGAAGGCGGCCTGTTCGAGATCGAGTCCGGCGCGGCGGTGAGCGTCGGCCGCTCGGAGAAGATGAGCAAGTCGAAGAAGAACACCGTCGACCCCGGCCACATCATCGAGACCTACGGCGCCGATGCGGCGCGCCTGTTCATGCTCTCCGACAGCCCGCCCGACCGCGACCTCGAATGGACCGAGTCCGGCATCGACGGCGCGTGGCGCTACGTCCAGCGCCTCTGGCGTCTCGCCGCCGTCCCCGCCGTGCCGCTGGCGGACTCCGCCGAGACCGCGGGCGTGACCTTCTCCGGCTCGGCGAAGGAAACCATGGCGATGGCGCACCGCACCGTTGCGGCGGTGTCCGAAGACCTCAACAAGCTCCGCTTCAACACCGCGGTGGCGAAGCTGCGCGAGCTAACCAACCAGATCGCCGCGACCAAGGCCACCGACGACGGCGCGTCCGTCGCCTATCGTTTCGCTCTCGAAACGCTTCTGCGCCTGATCGCGCCGATGGTGCCGCACATCGCCGAAGAGATCTGGGCGGCGCTCGGCCACGCCGAGCCGCTGGTGCGGTCGCCCTGGCCGAAGGCCGATCCGGCGTGGCTCACCGTCGACACCGTCACCCTCGCGGTGCAGGTCAACGGTAAGCTGCGCGGCACCATCGACGTCGCCGTCGGCATCGACGCCAAGGAGGCCGAAGCCCTCGCCCTCGCCCTCCCGGCGGTGCAGGCACAGCTCGTCGGGCGCACGCCGAAGAAGGTGATCGTGGTTCCGGGCAAGATCGTCAACATCGTCGGCTGACCCTTCGGGAGAACGAAAAAATGGTCCACATTCCGTCCCGCCTCGCCCGACCGCTGCTCCGGCTGGTGCCGCTGCTCGGCTTGGCGGCGGTGACGGCGTGCGGCTTCCGTCCGATGGACGCCCGCGCCCCGAACAGCGAGGCGCCCAAGGCGCTCGCCGGCATCGCGGTCGCGCCGATCAAGGACCGCGTCGGCCAGGTGATGCGCACCGGCATCAAGCGCCGCCTCAATCCGGGCGGGCTCGCGGTGCCCGAGACCCATACCCTCAAGGTCGAATACACCGCAACCACGGTGGCGCGCGGTACCCGCAACGACGATTCCGCGATCCGAAACGACTATACCCTCAGCGTCCAGTTCCAGCTGATCACCGCGCCCAAGGACGACACGCCGGCGCAGGTGCTGATGGCGGGCTCCTCGATCGCGGTGACCCGCCACAACAACCCCGAGCAGCTCTACGCCGGCTACGTGTCATCGCGCGAGGCCGAGGAGCGCGCCGCGGACATGGCGGCGGAAGACATCGCGCGGCAGATCCGCCTCTACTTCCGCAATCCCGGCAACTACACCGCGCCGGTCGTGCCCGTTCCGCCGTCGGTTCCCCACGAGCGCCCGACGAGGCCCTGATGACCAAGCTCGCAGGCAGCGCCGCCGAGGGATTCCTGCGCAAGCCGGACCCGGCGATCCGCGCGGTGCTGCTGCACGGGCCCGACGAAGGCCAGGTGCGCGAGCGCTTCCAGGCGCTCAGCCGCAGTATTTGCCCCGACCTTCACGACCCGTTCCGTGTGGCCGACCTCGCCCCCGGCTCGCTCACCGATGATCCGGCACGGCTTGCCGACGAATGCGCCGCACTCGCGTTCGGCGGCGGGCGGCGCGTGGTGCGCGTCGCGGGGGCCACGGATTCCCAGTCCGGGCCGATCCTCGGGCAGCTCACACGCGGCATCGGCGATGCGCTCCTGATCGTCTCCGCGGGCGTTCTGCCGACCCGGTCCAAGCTTCGTTCCGGGTTCGAGACGTCGCCGCACGCGGTTGCGATCGCGTGCTATCCGGCGGAGGGTCGCCAGCTGATTTCGCTGCTGCGGAGCGCGCTTGCCGAGGCGGGCGTGCGCGCCGAGGCCGATGCGGTGGAAGTTCTCGCCTCCCTCCTCGCGGACGACACCGGCAGTGTCCGCGCCGAGGTGGAAAAGCTCAAGCTTTACGCCGGAAACAGCCCCCAACCCCTTGGCGTGGAAGACGTTCGCGCGTGTTGCGGCGACCAGTCGGAGCATTCGGTGTTCGAACTGGCGTTCGCGGTCGCCGATGGCGCGCAGGCGAAGGTGCAGGGTGTCAGCGACCGCCTGTTCGCGGCGGGCGAAAACCCGGTTTCGGTG
>LUYR01000321.1 GCA_001603335.1 Rhodospirillales bacterium Alpha_05
CGGTGCGCGAGGCGCAGGAGATCGACCGCTCCGGCGCGCCGCGCCTCGCCGTGGACCGGTTGTCGCTCGCGCCGCTGGTGCCGTTCGCGACGCCGCTTTCCGACATCAGCCTCAGCGTGCGCGCCGGCGAAATCTTCGGCATCGCGGGGGTCGCGGGCAACGGCCAGGCCGAACTCCTCGGCGCGCTCTCGGGCGAGACCCTGGTGGCGGTGCCGGACGCAGTGAAGATCGACGGCGAGGCGGTCGGCCACATGGGTCCGCGCCGCCGTCGCGAGCGCGGCATGGGCTTCGTGCCCGAGGAACGTCTCGGCCGCGGCGCGGTGCCCGACATGTCGCTCGCCGACAACGCCCTGCTTTCGGCGCATCGCACGCCGGGGATGCTGAAGCGCGGCCTGATCCGCTTTTCCCGCACCCGCGCCTTCGCCGAAAAGGTGATCGCCACTTTCCACGTCGCGACCTCGGGCCCGCAGGCGGCGGCGCGCAGCCTCTCCGGCGGCAATCTGCAGAAGTTCATCGTCGGCCGCGAAATCCTCCAGAACCCGCGCCTCCTGATCGTCGCGCAGCCGACCTGGGGCGTCGACGCGGGCGCGGCGGCGGCGATCCATCGCGACCTCATCACCCTCGCCGAAGGCGGCGCTGCGGTGCTGGTGGTTTCCCAGGACCTCGACGAACTCTTCGCGATCTGCGACCGCATCGCGGTGATGTCGCACGGCCGCCTCTCCGAGGCGCAGTCGGTGCGGGCCACCGACGTCGAGCAGATCGGCATGCTGATGGGCGGCGTGTTCCACCTCAACGAAGGAGAGGCTTGAACCATGGCGCTCCACCTGGAACTCCGGCCCGAGCCGTCGCGCGCGATGCTGTTCGTCGCGCCGATGCTCGCGATCGCGCTCACCGTCGCGACCGGCGGCGTGCTGTTCGCCGCGCTCGGCTTTTCGCCGCTGCCCGCGCTCAAGGTGTTCTTCCTCTCGCCGCTCGGCGATCTCTATGGCATCAGCGAGCTGCTGCTCAAGGCGACGCCGCTGGCGATCATCGCGGTGGCGCTGGCGCTCGGCTTCCGCGGCAACGTCTGGAACATCGGCGCGGAAGGCCAGCTGATCATGGGTGCGGTGGCGTCGGGCGGCGTCGCGCTCGCGCTCTACGACGTCTCGGGCTACTGGGTGCTGCCGGTGGTGCTGCTCGCGGGCGTCGCGGGCGGCGCGCTCTATGCCGGAATCCCCGCATTCCTGCGGATTCGCTTCCACGCCAACGAAATCCTCACCAGCCTGATGCTCAACTACGTCGCGACCCTGTTCCTCGCGTGGCTGGTGCACGGGCCGTGGCGCTCGCCGGAAGGCTACAACTTCCCCGAATCGCGGATGTTCACCGATAGCGCGCTGATGCCGGTGCTGCTCGAAGGCACCCGCCTGCACGTCGGCGCGCTGCTTGCGCCGGTGGTGGCGCTGATCGCCTGGGTGATCCTGTCGCGAAGCTTCCTCGGCTTTCAGATCAAGGTGATCGGCATGACCCCGGCGGCGGGCAGCTACGCCGGCTTCGGGCCGAAGCGGGTGATCGCCTTTACTTTGATGTTCGGCGGCGGCATGGCGGGCTTGGCGGGCGCGATGGAAATCTGCGGCCCGATCGGCCAACTCGTTCCCACCGTCTCGCCCGGCTACGGCTACACCGCGATCATCGCGGCGTTCCTCGGGCGGCTGCATCCGTTCGGGATTCTTCTGGCGGCGCTGCTCCTCGCGCTCACCTACATCGGCGGCGACGCGGCGCAGATTTCGCTCGGCGTGCCGCTGGCCGTCACCCAGGTGTTCCAGGGGATGATCCTGTTCTTCCTCCTCGCTTGCGACGTGCTGATCCGTTACCGCGTGCGCCTCGCCGCCCGCCCCAGCCTCGGAGGCGCAGCATGAGCGAAGCCGAAATCGCCACTCTCGCCGCGATCCTCGCGGCCATGGTCCGCGCCGCCACGCCGCTGGTGTTCGCGGCGCTGGGCGAACTCGTCACCGAACGCGCGGGCGTGCTCAACCTCGGTATCGAGGGGATGATGTTGATGGGCGCGGTCGCCGCCTTCGGCACCGCCCACGCGGGCGCGGGATACGCCGCCGCGATGGCGATGGGCGCGGGCGCGGGCGTCGCGATGTCGTTGCTGTTCGCCTTCCTCGCCCTCGGCCTGCGCGCCAACCAGGTCGCCTGCGGCCTCGCGCTGTCGATCTTCGGCGTCGGCCTCTCGGCGTTCGTCGGCAAGTCGCTGGTCGGCACCCCGATCGAGGCGCTGCCCGCCCTGCCGATCCCGCTGCTGTCCGAAATCCCGGTGGTCGGCCGCGCGCTGTTCAGCCAGGACATCCTGGTCTACGTCTCGGTGCTCGCGGTGCCGGCGATCTCGTGGTTCCTGTTCAAGACCCGGCCCGGCCTGATCCTCCGCGCCGTCGGCGAAAACCACGACGCGGCGCACGACATCGGCTATTCGGTGCTCAAGGTGCGCGTGCTCGCGATCATGTTCGGCGGCGCGATGGCGGGCCTCGCGGGGGCCTATCTGTCGCTCGCCTACACCCCGATGTGGGTCGAGAACATGAGCTCGGGGCGCGGCTGGATCGCGCTGGCGCTCGTCGTCTTCGCCACCTGGGTTCCGGCGCGCGCGCTGCTCGGCGCGTACCTCTTCGGCGGCGTGACGATTCTCCAGCTCCACGCCCAGAACTGGGGGATCCCGGTGTCGTCGCAGATCCTCGCGATGCTGCCCTACCTCGCCACCATCATCGTGCTGGTGCTGATTTCGCGCGATGAAACCAAGATCAAGTTGAACGCCCCCGCGTGTTTGGGGAAAGTGTTCCATTCGGGAAGATAACCCACGGTCGTTAAGGGAGACCCAAGATGAAGATGACGCGTCGGACCGGGCTTGCGCTGGTCCTGGCAATGGCGACGGGCCTGTTCGGCGGGATGACGGCGAAAGCCGCCGAGCCGCTCAAGGTCGGGTTCGTCTACGTCGGGCCGATCGGCGACCACGGCTATTCCTACCAGCACGACCAGGGCCGCCTCGCGGTCGAGAAGCACTTCGGCGACAAGGTGAAGACCACCTACGTCGAGAACGTCGCCGAGGGTGCGGACGCCGAGCGGGTGATCCGCCAGCTCGCCGCCGCGGGCAACGACATCATCTTCACCACCTCGTTCGGCTTCATGAACCCGACCGCCAAGGTCGCGAAGCAGTTCCCCAAGGTGAAGTTCGAGCACGCCACCGGCTACCTGCGCGGCCCCAACCTCGCCACCTACATGGCGCGCTTCTATGAAGGCCGCTACGTTGCCGGCATCGCCGCCGGTCGCCTGACCAAGAGCAACAAGCTCGGCTACATCGCCTCCTTCCCGATTCCGGAAGTCGTGCGCGGCGTCAACGCCTTCACCCTCGCGGCGCGCAGCGTCAACCCGAAGGCCGAAGTCCGCGTCGTCTGGGTGAACTCGTGGTACGACCCGGGCAAGGAACGCGAAGCCGCCGAGGCGCTGATGGCGCAGGGCGTCGACGTGCTCGCGCAGCACACCGATTCCGCAGCGCCCGTCCAGGCCGCCGAGGAAAAGGGCGTGTGGGCGATCGGCCAGGCCTCCGACATGTCGCGCTTCGGGCCGAAGTCCCACCTCACCGCGATCGTCGACGACTGGTCGGGCTACTACATCGACCGCGTCCAGGCGGTGATGGACGGCACCTGGAAGTCCACCGATACCTGGCACGGCTTCGACGCCGACATGGTCCGCCTCGCGCCCTTCAACCCGGCCACCCCGGCCGACGTGAAGGCCGAAGCCCTCTCGGTCGAACAGCAGATCAAGGACCACAAGCTCCACCCCTTCACCGGCCCGATCAAGGATCAGTCCGGCAAGGAAGTCGTCGCCGCGGGCAAAACCGTCTCCGACGCCGACCTCCTGAAGATGAACTGGTTCGTCGAAGGCGTGATCGGCAGCATGCCGAAGTGATTTCGGAACTCGCGGAAGCGCCCTTCGGGGCGCTTCCGTCTTCTTGGGGAGGGTCGGGCGGTGCTGAGGTTGGAGGCATCACTTCGCAGTCCCTTCCACCCGATGGTGGATGCGGCCTCGACGTGCGTGAAGCGCTCGGGCGCCTGGGTGGTCGGCCACCAGTTCTATTCCGACGTGATGGCGGTTCTGACGGTGATGTGCCCGCGCGACAAGGTGGCGCTTCTCGAAGCGGCACTCGCGGAAACCGGGTTCACCCTCCACTGTCCGGCAACCGGGTCACCCGGACGGGGAGACGAGATCGCGGTGCAGTTGGTCCTCAACGCCCTTCATGGTGGACCTGACGTGCGCCGCACGGTTCCCGCTTTCGGCTAGCCGGAATTCACTCCGCCTCTTCGAACTCCAGCGCCAGGCCGTTGATGCAGTAGCGCAGGCCGGTGGGTTTGGGGCCGTCGTTGAAGACGTGGCCGAGGTGGCCGCCGCATTTGGCGCAGGTGACTTCGGTGCGGGTCATGCCGTGGCTGGTATCGGTGCGCGAGGTGACCGCGCCCTGTTGGATCACGTCGTGGAACGACGGCCAGCCGCTGCCGGATTCGAACTTGGTATCGGAGCCGAACAGCGGGTTGCCGCAGTTGGCGCAAACGAATTTGCCGCTGCGGTGTTCGTCGAGCAGCGGGCTCGAGAACGGCGCTTCGGTGCCGCACTGTTCGAGGATGCGGCGGCGTTCGGGCGGCAGG